>NZ_JACDUS010000007.1 GCF_013761005.1 Desulfosalsimonas propionicica | reverse complement strand
TTTGCCACGCCCGGCGTGAAAATCGGCCTTTTCTGTACCACACCGGCGGTTGCCGTTTCCCGGGCCATCGGGAGAAAGGCCGCCATGGAGATGCTGTTGACCGGCCGTTCTTTCCCGGCTGAAGAGGCCAAACAGCTCGGGCTGGTCAATCGGGTGGTGCCTTTAAGCCAACTTGCTCAGGAAACGGAAAAGCTGGCGGCCCAAATTGCAGAAGCAAGCCGGTTTACTTTAAGCATCGGCAAACAGGGCTTTTATTCCCAGGTGGATCAGGAAGATGACAAGGCGCTTGATTTTGCCAAGCACACCATTGTCATGAACTGCATGGCCGAGGATGCACAAAACGGCATTCGGGCGTTTGTTGAGAAACAACCCCCGGTGAAATGGAAAAACCGCTGATCTGCCTTGTCCCGGGTCGGTTTTTGCGTGAGTGAATCCGTCTTTTTTTCAAGATCGTTCATGATGGTGATTTTCTGCTGACAGTCCACGGCAATCCGTTCCGGGAAAAAGATTTTTCGACAATTTATGCACGGCATTGCAGACTTGCCGATATTTACCCAATAGTATTGCATCACTTTAGAGGCTTCTTGCAAACACCTCCTGGCCATCCCTGGTAAAAAATAGTGCATTTTGATGTAATCCTGTGTTATTCTGAAAAATTAAGAGCCAGAGTTGTCCCTAAACGGCCCGGGGCAAGGCAAAAAGCCCGGCCATGAACGAGGTTATTTTTTAAAAGTCGATAGTATGCGTTGATTTTATGGTTTTGTCACAAAACAATAGTGTCTACGAGAAAAAAAATCAGGAAGAATCCCTTTTACGCAGGGAAAAAGAAATTCAGAGCATGGCCCGGGCCTCGCTGGATCCCCTGATCATGATAAACGGCCAGGGCGTGATCAATTTCTGGAATCCTGCGGCTAAAAAACTTTTTGGCTATCCGGAAATTGAAGCCCTGGGCGTTTGCATTCACACTTTGCTTGCAGGGCCCGAGGATCGGGAAAAAGCCCTGGAAATGATGCCGGAATTCGCCCGAACAGGAGAAGGTTCGGTTATCAATAACGTCCGGGAAATTCAGGCCCGATGCAAAAACGGGGCTCTTTTGGATGTGGAGCTATCCGTGGCAGCCTTTGAAGTAAACGGCCAGTGGTGCGCCGTCGGAGTCCTGCGCGATGTAACGGAAAGAAAAAAAAACCGGGAAGCCCTGCAAACCGCATGGCGCAAAGCAGAAGAGGCAAACCGGCAGCTGTCAATGGAATTGCTGTCCCTGTCTGAACTACAGCAAAGCCTGCTTCCTGACAAGCCCTACACAACTTCCTGTCTATCCGCACGGGGTTTTTATCAGCCATCCGGTCTGGCAGCAGGAGACTACTTTGATTATCTTGCTTTGCCCGGCGGCGCACTACGATGTGTGATCGCCGATGTATCCGGACATGGTGCCCGGGCGGCATTTATCATGTCCATGGTACGAACTTTTTTTCATTTTGCCGCAAATCAGAAGACCCCGCTGTCAGACATGATTGAAGCACTAAACCGGCAGCTGATCCAAAAGGTCGGCAAACAGGGCGATTTTGTCACATTGCTGGTGACAGATATTTATCCGGAAAACGGTTGCATTGAATATATCAACGCCGGTCATTGCCCGGGTTTCTTCAAAGATGAGGAAAAAATGACAGAAATTGAAGCCACCTCCCCTCTTCTGGGCGTTGTTGATACAGGCTATCCGCATCAACGTCTTGAATGCCGGGGCAAATGGGAGCTTTTGCTGTATACGGACGGTTTTTACGAGTGCCGGATTCAGGGCAGGGGCATATTTGGCTATGATTCCTTCAAAAATCTATGCGTCACACTTTTAAACCGGGAAGTGTTTGATGTTGATCAGCTGCCCGGCGAAGTAGCCAATTGCGCAGAGGCTATTGTCGGATTTGATGACGATCTCACAGCGCTTCACGTATCCGGCACCTCCAGGGGCATCCGCACCAAACATTCCTACACCGGAGATAACTAACAGCACCATCCGGGTAAATACTTTTTACGAGGCAATCCCACATGGACATTGAAACAAAAAAAGAAGGTGCGGTTTTACTGGCAAAACCGCTTTCCGGCCGGCTGGATGCAGGAAATGCCCCGGAGTTTAAAAGCCACATGGTCGATTATATCCTGCAGGACAACATGTATATTGCCATAGACCTGTCAGAAGTCGAATTCATGGACAGTTCAGGCTTATCCGCCCTGCTTTCCACATTGAAAACAATCGGCGACAGGGGACGGCTGGTATTGTTTGGCATCTGCCCCAACGTTGCCAAACTTTTTTCAATCACCCGGCTGGACAGGGGCGTTTTTGAAATCCATGAAGACAGAAAAAGTGCGATTCAATCCATGAACCGGGTTGCATGAGTCGTGGAGTCCTTCAGAAAGATCACTTTAACAATACCCTGCCGCCTGGATTGTGTACAGATGATCGGCCAGGCGATTAAAGGGATTCTTGCCGGGACGACACCGGATAAAGAGCTTGTTTATTTATTTGAACTGGCGGTTTGTGAAGCCGTCGCCAACAGCATAAAACACGCACATGAATGCAGGGCGGATTGCAGCGTCGAGGTAAATCTTTTGCTTTATGCGTCCGATATTGTTGTACAGGTAACGGACACGGGTATTGCTTTAAATACAGAGATGCTGAAACAAAAACAACTTCACGCCCCCCAGAATAACATCTCCGAAACAGAGGGGGGCAGAGGACTTTTTCTGATTCAAAAAACAATGGATGAAGTCAGATACCAATCAATTGCGGGTAAAAACACACTGACCATGAAAAAGAAAATCCCATCAGGCAGGCCGGGGGCATGAGTGCCAAATCCAGACAATACCTTTTATTCGCCGGGATGTTGTGCTTTCTGCTGGCCGCGGTTCCCTGGGCATATACGCGCATCCACCAGGATGAAGTGCTGTCTCACCATGCACGGCAGGCATTTATGGCAAATGATTACCAAAAAGCCGCCAAACTCTATCGCATGGCCCTGGAAAAGGGAATAGATGACCCGGCTGCCTGGCATCGTCTCGGAGATACGTATCTCGCCCTGGAAAAATTTGACAAGGCCCTGGATGCTTTTTTGCAAATAAAACAAAAAAGCCCGGACAATCTGTCCCTTCAGATGAAACTGGCCCAGGTGCATTTACTAAACAACAATCCGGATCATGCCCTTGCAATCATAGAAAGGGTTCTGGACCAAAAACCAGACTGGGATATTGCCCTGGTGTGGCAGGCCAGGATTTTATCCAGGCGCGGGCGTTTTCAGGAGGCCATTGATATTTATTACCGGATTCTTGGAGAAAAATCATGAAAACGATAAAACCAACAATTTTTATTATGATTTCATGCGCTGTGCTCGTGGGGATAATCCCCGGTTCAGCCTTTTGCTCTGAATCCTCGTTTGAAGACAGCCAGAACCTGTTTCTCGAAGATATACCGGACTGGGAGGCGCGCCTTGAACTGGCCCGGCTGCTGAGCTACACAGAGCGCTACGAAGAGTCTGTGCAGCAATACAAAAAACTTCTCAATCAAAAACCTGACCTGGCCGAAGCCCGCCTTGAACTGGCTCGGGTGCTTTACTGGAAAGGGGACCTGGACGAGGCCGAAAAGGTTTTTTCCTCAGTGCCCGAAAAGCAATTGTCGGCTGCGGCAAAACTGGAAATGGCCGATATTTATGTTGCCCGCAAGGAGTATGAACCGGCCATAGAGATTTATACCGACCACCTTTCATCCGAGCCTTCCGACCATGGAGTCCGCCTGAAGCTGGCTCAGGTGCTTAGCTGGACGGGCGATTACGAGGCTTCGGCAAAGGAGTTCAGAACCATCTTAAAAGAAAGGCCCGATGATATCCAGGTAAGAAGAAAGTACGCGCAGGTGCTGATCTGGTCGGAGCAATTTGACCAGGCCATCACAGAACTGGAAAAAACACTTGCGGATTAACTGATATGGGCCCGGGGATACACATAAAAAGGATTCTCAACGTTTTCTTCTGCCTGTTATGGCTAATTTCGCCGGCAATTGCAGCTGCCGGAAAAGACAAGCCGTTTTATCGGCCGTCCCCGGAAAACAGCCGGTCCGCCATCGTGCCGCAAAGCGAAGCAATAAGCGATTTTAAAGCCCGTTTGATGCTCGCCGGGCTGCTTTTGCAAAGCAAAACTCCGGACAACCTGGCCAGGGCGGATGCGGTCATCGACAAGCTGGCCGACAGCCAACCGGATAGCCGCCGGGTAAAGCTTTTGCGCATCAGACTGGCGTTTTTGCAGGGAAACCGAAGCAGGGCGATTGATCTTGCCGACGATTTTCCCGTATCTGCTGATTCTGACCCCAAGGCCTTCCAGGCGCTGGCAAAATTATACGCTTCTTTCGGACAATACAGCAAAAGCCGGGATATCTGCCAAAAAGTCCTTGCCAAACTCGATGGTGATGAAAAAGCACAGACCCTGATGGCATTTGCGGACCTGACCATTTTATGGGGAGATTTTTATACAGCAGAAGAAATTATTCGGCAGCAGCTGGCAAAAGATCCGGCAAGTGAAAGCCTGAACCTGAAGCTGGCAAGAAATTTGAGCACCCAGCAGCGATATGATGAAGCCAGAAAGCATCTGCTGATTATAACCAAAAAGAAAAATAGCCGGCCATCGGTGCATTATTATGAAGCCCATGCTGAAAAGGTAAACATCGCATTGCAGGAAGGCGACTACGCAAAAGCGACATCATCTGCGGATGCCTTTATAGAAAAGCACGGCTTCAAAGATGTCATCCTCATGCCGGGCGCCCGTAGCTATCAACTGGCCAACCGGCCCGAGGATGCAGAAGCGCTGTATACAAAAGCCGCTGCCGTGGGCAGAAAAAAAGCCGAAGCACTCACAGGCCTGGGACAGGTTAAATCAAAACGGGGAAAACCCCGGGAGGCCAGGCAGTGCTGGGAGCAGGCCCTGGCCATCAATCCGCAGGCATCATTGCCAAAGATCCTTCTGCTGCAGGCAGCCGGAGATTCCCTGCCGGATTATATCCAGGGGTTGATTCAGGAAAAACCGGGTCCGGATCGGCTCTGTGATCTGGGCGATGTTCTGGCGAAACTTGGACACCGTGAACTCGCACTATCCTGTTATAAAGCCGCTTTTGCAAGTTACCCGGATCATTTCCCCTGCGCCGTGGGCCTTGCGGAAACAAGTGCAGCCATGGGGCTTTATGATAAAAGCACTTCTGTTTTGGACCGCCTGCGCGCAGACTATCCTGAAAGTTACAAGCTTGCCCTGACCCGGGCCAGGGTTCTTTCCTGGTCTGCCAGATACGGGGATGCTGTTGATGCCTATGAAGCATTGTTTCAAAAGAACCCGGACAACTTCGTTGTCTTAAAAGAAGCTGCCCGCACCGCATACTGGGGGAAAATGGCCGATGCGGGACGCGGTTATTATCAACGCATATACACCCCTCCCGTGGACACAGTTTTACTGAAACGCCTGCGCGGCAAAGCAGAGCCGGCCAATGACGGACTTCTGGAAAGCGCATTGGAAAAGCTGGATCAGAAAGCTGACAGCGGATCTGCCTATAACGGGTATGAAACCTTTTTTCACTGGTATGAAAAGCAGGGCTTCCAGCTACGGCAACGCCATCGGCAAACCATTGAAAATACCCGGGCCGAACTGGATTATCTGTATCAGATACAGAAAAAAGCATCCCTGGAGCACCAGTCCAAACACCTTGTCTACAACAGACGTTTTGCCCCGGCCCAAAGACGGCTGCGGGAGCTGGTGGAGATTGATGCCGGCAACCAGGAAGCGCTGTTTGAACTGGCCCAGGTTCACTGCGCCCTTGGTCTTTGTGACCAGGAAAAGCAGTTTTATGAAGAACTGCTCAAAATTGATCCCCTGCACGGTCAGGCCGCTGTCGCCCTTGAAAGACAAAAAACACGGTCACGCCCGCAGATATTTGGGGCATACAGATTCTGGAGGGAAAAAGGCCGGGGAGATCTTGCTCAGATGGAAAGGCACAGGGCCGATCTCGGAATAAAGCTCCCGGTTAACTGCAGGCACAAACTGCAGGTGGTTGCACACCGGTATATGGAATCTCCACTGAAATACGCTGATACAGTGGAAGCCTCTGGACTTGGCCTCCGGGGTGAGCTGGTCACCGGGCCCTATCTTTCTTTTTACGGCGGAATAACCCGCAAGGCCTACGATGAAAACCTGCAAATGACAAATTTTTCAAAGCTTACCGGCGATAATGCAGCCCGTGAAGCTTTCCGGGTGGATCTTGATGATATAACACTGGGGTATTTGACAGCAGCGATCAACCTGGACAATTATGCCCGTTTTGAAATCGGTTATGAAAAAGCAGAAGAACTTGTCAACCCTGTGGCGCTGGCACAGGGTATTTATTACGAAAGCCTGAAGGCAAGACTTGATGCAAATCTGTCCCGGAGGTTTGAAATAGGGGCAGGAACAGCCTACAAAAGCTACAGTGACGGCAATCACGGATACATATATGATGCTGCCGCAGGCTATTCTTTTACCGATCATCCCCGGGAGGTAAAAGGTATACTCTCCGTTGAATACCGGGATACAGACGATTTGCATCAGGGGTGTACGGCCCCGGGTGGCCGGTGTTTAACACCCGATGATTTCAGGCATCCCTACTGGACCCCGCAGGATTACTGGAAGACCGCCGCAACGCTTGTGTTTCGCCATGACCTGGCAGAGAATTTTTTCTGCGGTGCACGAGAGCATTTTTACGACCTGCGGATTACCATAGGCACGGAAACCGATCAGAATCACTCCTTTGAGATCGAGGCGCTGTGGAAAAAAGAAATAAGCGACCGAGTCGGCGTCAGCGCTTCGGCCATGTGGCACCGTTCAAAACAGTGGGATGCGGCCGCATTGTCGATAGACATGTTTGTAAGGTTTTAGAACAAAAGGCACAACTCTTTGACTGAAAAGTAAATAGGCTTCATGATGAAGATACAAAAAAAAATTATAAACAACCTGATTCTTTCACTTATCTCGTTTACGCTGCTTATCATTGTCCTTTACCTTACGGTCAGGATATTTATTTTTATTGTGGCCGATTATGCCTGGTATGAAAAATTTTTCGGCTTCCTGCTTCTTGCTGCCCAGTTTTTTGTACTCACACACGGGTTCGGCTATTTTCTGAACCTGTTTCGCGTTATCAATTCGGATGAGAAAAATGATGCCCCGCAAGAACTCAAGTCCATGGAACTATACGAATATCCGCCGGTGGCGATTATTGTCTCTTCGTTTCGGGAGCCTATCGAAATCGTGGAGGATACCCTGGTCAGTTTCTATAACCTGACCTATCCCAACAAGAGAATTTATTTTCTGGACGACACCCGATATGACACCGGGGATTGGACGTCAGCAGAAAACGCGGATTTCTACCGGAAACAGGTAGACGACATGTGCCAGCGCATCGGCGTTGATCTGTTCCGGCGCAAATGGCGGGGGGCCAAAGCCGGAATGATCAATGATTTTATGAATTTTCTGGACGGCAGTCCACCGGCAGGTTTTTCGTACCAGGCATGTGCCCACTGGGAAAACACAAAGCCGGGAAGCGAGAAATACATCATCGTGTTTGACGCAGATCAGAACCCTTTTCCGGATTTTGTTGAACCGCTGATTGCCAGGATGGAAGCCAATGCTGACGTGGCGTTTATCCAGACGCCCCAGTATTACACCAATTTCGAAGGCAACCGTGTGGCCAGGGCCTCGGGGCTCCAGCAGGCCGTCTTTTATGAATACATATGCGAAGGCAAGAGCATGCAGGATGCCATGTTCTGCTGCGGAACCAATGTTGTTTTCAGAAGAAAAGCCCTAAAGGACGTGGGCGGTTTTGACGAGGCTTCCGTAACCGAGGATTTTGCCACATCACTGAAGTTTCACCTGAAAGGATGGAGTTCGGCTTATTTGAACAAAGTCAGCGCTTTCGGAGACGGCCCGGAAGACCTTGGGGCGTATTTCAAGCAGCAGTTCCGCTGGTCTCTTGGAACAGTGGGGCTTTTTCGCGAGATCGTAAAGGCCTTTGTAAAAAATCCAGGGCGGCTGAATTTATATAAATGGTGGGAATATATGTTATCCTGTACGCATTATTTTATCGGATGGGTCATGCTGATTCTGGTCATCTCTCCGGTTTTGTTTATTTTATTTAATATTCCAACCTATTTTGCCAAACCAGAGCTGTATTTCATGTTTTATATTCCCTATATTCTCCTTTCGTTCAGCCTGTTTCTCTGGTCTTTGCGCCAGCGGCGCTATAAATTTTTTGAAATTGTAAACGGGGTGCTGCTCCAGGCAATCTGCTTTCCTGTTTATATGAAGGCATCTCTTCTGGCCATTTCAGGCTACAGGGGCAGCTTCAAGACCACGCCCAAAGGCCAGAGCCTGTCATTACCGTTTTATACGCTCTGGCCGCAGGTGGGCCTTGCCTTGTTATGTTTTACAGCAGCGATATGGGCGGGCATGCGCATTTATTTCGAAAGGGAACTGGTGCTGGCGCTGTCGGTGAACTCGTTTTGGTGCCTATACCATTTTTTAATTCTTGTCTTTGTTGTGTATTTCAACCATCCCTTGGAAAAAGAGCCCGAATCGCTGTGAAACCGACATTATCTTTAAAAAAATATTCTTGCATGCTTTTGGCAGGCATTTTATTAACTGTCCCGTTTTCTCCCGGGTGCACGGGAAAAGAAAAGAATCGATTTTCCGGGCAGAACCAGAGCTTGTTTTTCGGACTGGCCGTGCACGGACTGCCGGAATCCGCTGATGAAATCAAAATAATGGAAGCGGAAACAGGCTTGCCGGTCAGCATGATCAACTTGTTTTTGCAGTGGCCCAAAAACCCCCTGCACAACAACTTTCCGGAACAGGCATTTGAGGCCGTACACAAAGCCGGGGCCATGACCTGCCTGACATGGGAACCCCTGCATCATAAAGACGGCAAGCCTCGCATGATCCCGTCTGAAGAAATTGTAAACGGAGAATACGACGGCTATATCGACGGGTTTGCAAAGCAAGTCCGCACCCTGGGATATCCCGTAATGATCCGTTTTGCCCACGAGATGAACATTGATCAATACGCCTGGGGAGCAAAAAGGTCAGAATACGGCCCCAACAGTCCCCGGCGCTACCGGGAAATGTTTCGCTACGTGGTTTTACGATTTAAAAACCTGGGTGTAAAAAACGCTTTTTTTGCATTTTGCCCCAATGCCGAGTCCCTGCCCTGCCCGGAAAAAGATCCGGGAGCAGACTGGAACCAGGCAAAAAATTATTATCCCGGCAGCAGCTACGTAGATGTAATGGGAATGGACGGATATAACTGGGGACAAACCCGGACGGTTGATGAACATGGGTGGCAAAGCAACTGGCGTACGTTTGAAGATATCTTTTCATCCATGTACAGGCAATTAAAACAAATCGATTCCGAAAAACCGGTATTTGTTTTTGAAACCGCTGCGGCCCGACAGGATGGGAGGGACCGGGACCGATGGGTCAGGGACGCCTTTTTTACTGCAGCCCGGTGGGATATCCGGGGTGTGTTCTGGTTCCAGGCGGACAAGGAAACAAACTGGCGCCTGCAAACTGATCCGTCCTGCAGCTACTGCGGGCCGGTGCTGAGGCATTTTTTTTCCCCCATGCCCTTGTTTGAAGGCAAAAACGGTTCATAGGCTGTTTACATAAAGGATTACCAAAGTATTGTAATTGTTAAATCCCTTTTTCTCCAGAACTTTCAAGGCGACCAGGTAGCGCTGGATAATTTCTGAATCCAGTACTGACCGGAAAAGATCGACATAGAGTTCAGGCTCCATTTTCTTCCGGATATCATCAATATCAAGCCGATCAAAAATCTCATGTTCAGATGCAGCGTTCAAGGCGTCTTGATAAAGCGCCTCTAAATACCTGAGATTATCCTTAAGCCCGGACTGAATATCTTCAATGATAAGCCCCCGGAAATCTGCGTACTCCTTTTTGGAAAACCGGCTTACCCGGGTCAGGTAGGCCACCAGGTGCTCCATGTAGATAAGCAGGCCCCTTTTTAGCAAAACAGCATCCTTTAGCACTTTACAAAGGATGTTTGCAACGCTTTGCACAACAGACAGGTTGACGACCGCTTCCCGGGTTTCCAGTGAAATATAGACCGGATAAGTTTCCGGAAAATGTCTGTGCAGGGAAATTCCACAGGACTGAATCTGCATCTGCGGATCCCAGTTTTCCCAGGCAACGATCCCCTGATTTTTGCTCTGCCCGTAAAGCTGGTAGGGCAAATGAAGATTTACTGCATCTCCCCTGTAAAGCTTTTCCCTTCGCTGTGCCCAGGAGGGGATGGCAATGCGCACACCATTTGCGCTCAAATCCTGCACCAGGTATTGAAACGGCTGGAAGTCTTCCTGCCTGGAGCCCAAAAGGGGCAGCGTTGCAGATTCCAGTGGAAGCCTTTCTTCTGAACGTTTTTCAAGGGTTGTCATCTAAAAAAACCTTTTTCTAAACTCTATAAAGGACCTTGCTGAACAAGCCAGTATGGTTAATAAGCCGGTTGATAAACATATAACTCAACTTTCGGGCTTAAAAATAGACGATTGACAAACTCAACATCACAAAAAAACCCCGTCAAAATGAAGCATACACAAATTACACCGCAGAATCAAACAGTAAGCACTGACAGACCAGGAATCCTTGAAAATCCCCTACTGCCCGTTAACCGAGGCCACAATCCGCCGGAAACTCTCCACGCCGGCCGCCGGGTTTTCGAGGATGTCTTCTGCCAGTATTCAATGGAAACACCGGTATCATTCTGAATTTTTGTGAAATCCAGGACGTTGTGCATATACTGCATGGAATTTCTCCATGACAGGATCTCGCTCTGGCTAGTTGTATTGCCCGTTTTTTCCTGGTAGGCGGTTAATATTTTTTCCTCGATTCGATTGGATAGAACATCTTTTCTGAAATCTCTTTTGGTCGCAGAATAAATCAGCATATCCGGTTTTCCGCCTTGTGGCTGCCATCATTCATATTCATTGTACTTTTTCGCGCTGCCCCGCACCTTTTCTGCCGGATACCGGGCTTCATTGACAGAAACTTTTTCCTGTGCAGCCGCTACCGGGTCAATTCCGAGCTGATCGGCCAGCCGGACGAGATAAACCATAACATCCCCGATTTCCTGCCGGACCTTTTCACGGGTTTTTGCATCCAGGTTTCTGCTTTGGTCTTGCGAAATCCACTGGAAATGCTCCATAAGTTCTGCAACTTCCACGCTCAGGGCCATGACAAGATTTTTTGGCGAATGAAACTGTTCCCAGTCCCGCGCCGTTGCAAACTCTCTTAATTTTTGTTTCAAGGATTCCATTGATCATTACCGTTGTTCCGAATTCAGGCTCTTGTTCACAAAATCGCCTTTTTCCGCCTCATGCCTCTTATGAATCCCATTTGATTGAAATCTTTCGCTCGAACTGCACACAATCTCTCAAATACAGATTGATCAGATTCTGGTCCGGAATGCCGGTTTCTTGAAATAACTAATGATATCAACATCCATGCGAATGGTCACTTATTTTTTCAAGTGTTTTGCATGGGGTTTTTTTGTATCAACTGCGCCCATTGCCGCCGCATGGCCGAAGATGTCAGCATCGGCCCGTTTTTGCCGACAAGTTTCTGGGAAAAATTAAACAGCAATACCGGGGTTAAGTGAAGTTGATTATGCACCAGGCGGACAAAGGGCATCTGCAATATCTTTGTATAGCCCTGCAAGCCTTCGCACCACATGGTCTTTATCTTCGCCAAAAACAAGATTAAGGGCAATTGCCAGTTCGCTGTTCTGAAAGGCTACGAATTTGTCCTCCCGGGCGGCCCATGGTTCGAGTAAAGGCTTTGACTGCAATGCCCGTCCCCAATCTGTTTGCGAAAACACCATCCAAAGTAACGTTTCCCCGTACTGCTTCCAAAGGTCGAAATGAAGCCCTACCCACACACCGGGGCCATTTTCAAAGGAAAACTTTATGTAGCGCCCGATCCGGTTCCAGGAAGCCTGCGGTTTTAGGCCGTTTAGGGTCAAAATATTTTCCGAAACGGCCAGTTCCACTGAAGCCTGGACTATGGCGTTTAACTGGAGGACAAATGCGGGCATCCTCTGGTCGGTTACGTGCCGGGGCAATATTGGCACAAATGCATCAATGTCTGCTGCTTCACAAAGAGCCTGCAGCTGGGCCAGATCGTTTCTTGCAAACGGATCATCTGCTACGCTGAGCGCCAGCGCTGAGATCAGCCTGGTCCACGATGCAAGGGCCATTACCGGGCCTGTGGCAGTTGCGGCTGCAAGCGTAATAGGCCCGGATAACGTATTTTTGCCTGTTGCAGCTATACCGGCTTCCTGGAGCCTGCGGCATAATTCCCGCCAGAGGATTTGCTCGCGTGCATCCGGCACAACAAATAAAATAATGGATGGCCGGTTGTATGCTGCCAATTTTTCAAGGTATGACACGGGTTGATGCTCTGTCAATCCTGCCCAGAACTTGTTTTCAATAAAGACCCGGGGGCCATCGTTGTCATAGCCCCACATGTCCGGCCGAATATTTTCTTCCGCTTTCTGGGTTTCAAACCGGAGGACGGGAAGATCAGGGGCTGCTGCATGGAGCACCTTCATCATTGCGCTGTGCGCCTCTTTGCTGGAATTTAGGACGCAAGGGCATCGGTGGCCACGTCTTCATACAAATGTGAAAACCGTTTTTGAATAATATGGCTCAATATCGTCTGCATAAAACCCTTTCCCGGGGTTGGTCTCTGTGGAAGCAGCATAAAATATATCAAATTGCTCTGGAACGACTATTTTTACAGGTCTTTTCGGATGTGCAAGGCTATGTTGGCTTGCTTTTTGTTAAGCAATCGGAGAAGTTAATCCTCTTTTTCGTCTTCAACCAACCGAACCATGGGGGTTTCCCGGAGGAATTTCAACTCTTTTGCGGCCTCCTCATCGCCTGCTTTGGCCCTGCGGGCTAAGCGGGCAGCGCGAAGCCAGTCGTCATCGGCCGCATTCGAAGCCAGGTTGATGACAAGATTGCCATTTTCGTCCTTGTCCACAGCTTTTACCAGTTTAAATTTCATGGGCCAGGGTCTCCTGTAAAATTTTTCGGGTGTAGTCCGGCAGGTATGATAAGAGCAAAAGCACAGAACAGGAAGTCTTTTGTGAAATATCGTCAAAATAGATTGCAAAACCGGCAATAACCGGCATAAGAGGCGTCAAAGCTTTATTCTTGACAAATGATCCACAATCACATCGGCTGATAAATCAAGAATAATGCAGGTGCTCCTGGCAGCTTTGGAGAGCATCGCTGTCAGAAACGGGCTGCGTTGGATGTAATGGATTGGCAGTATCTGTCGAAGCATTATTTTCGGATTTGCAGCTCCTCTTGGCCTGTAAATGTTTGAAGAGGAGCTGCAAAAGGCGGGCGTTTCCAAAATCTAATAATTCCAGCCGAAAACCCCGAACGCGAGGATGTTCATGATCGCCGGCACGGCATAGATAATCGACAGGGTCGATTAAACGGATTTATTCCTCGCTGCGCCAGTAGTTATTGGCGGCGGCGATGGTTTGAAAGTGAATGGCAATTACCTGGGATGCGGCAATTAAGCTGTCCGGATCATGGGCGTATGCCGGCCGCAGCTTCTTTAACACCTCCTTGTCCGGCTGGGTTTCTGTAACTCCCTTGCGGGAAAGCGCAATAGCCAGCTGGAAACCATCTTCAGGGGTCGCAACAATTAGGCTTAAGCTTTCTTCTTTTTTCTGTTTTGTCATGCTCTCTTCTGCTGCGGCAAAAGAAACGAAAATAAAGGAGAAAAACACCATCATAAAAACAATCAGATAAACTTTTTTCATTTTGACCTCCTGTTTTTGATTTCAAGACTTCCTTTAACTAATCTATGGGCTTTTACAGGACATTGCCCTCTGCCGGGGGATAACGGTAGAGCACGTACAAAAGCCCCAGGGCGGCTAGGGTGAGTATGGTAAAAACCACAAAGCCGTTGCTGTAGCCGGATGTGGGGGAGATGGCCACAAACAGGCCCATGGCCGGGGGGATGACAAATCCGCCGAATGCGCCCAGGCCGCCCACGATGCCCGAAGCCCCGCCCACTGCTGCCGGGGTGTAGCGCGGCACCAGCTTAAACACCGCTGCATTGGCAAAGCCCATCCCTAATGCCATGATCATCTGGCCCAAAAGGGCCAGGGCAAAGGATTTTTCCACCAGGACCATGAGGATGGAGCCGGCAATGACGGCTGCAAAGGAAAACAGGGCCACTTTTTCGCCGGTGAAAATGTCTGCGGCCCGGCCGCCGGCCACCCGGAGAAGAGATGAGGAAAGGGAATAGGCGGCGGTGAGAAAACCCGCGTTTATGATGCTCATTTTGAAAAACTCGGACCAGTAGGTGGGAAACCAGACTGTGAGCGCGATAAACCCGCCGAAGTTGATAAAATAAAAATAGGTCAGAATCCAGGTGCGCCAGCTGGCCCCGGCTTTTTTCAACGAGTCTGTTGCAGCGCCCGATGGCAGCAGCTCCTGGCCGCAGGCATGGATCAGGGCGTCTTCATCGATTTCAATGCCCATTTCCCGGTATTGAAAATACGGGGCATCCTTCATAAACAGCATCACCAGTACAAATACCGCCAGCACAAACACCGCCCAGACAATGTAGGAAAACTTCAGCCCCATTGCCGCCACCATGGCGGGCAAAAGCATGGCAAACAGGCCCGGGGCCAGATTGCCCAGCCCGGCATAGGCGGCCAGGGCCGCGCCCTGTTTTTTCTGGGGATACCAGTAGGACACGGTGGGAATGCCCACTGAAAATATGGCGATTCCGCAGCCGCACAAAATGCCGGCCAGTAAAAACAGCGGAAACTGCGCGGCTGTTGGCTCGGGAAACAGGGCATACAACAGGGCCAGGCCGATAATGCCCGCGCCTGCCAGGCCCAGCAGTATCAGGATAGGCTTTTTGCCGCCCATGCGGTCCACGGCCGCGCCAAAGGGGATGCGCAAAAGCGAGCCGGTCAGAGACGGCGAGGCTGACAGCACGCCCATGAGCACCGCGCTGATTTCCATGGATTCCTTTAAGCGCGAGACAATGGGCCCGAAGGCTGAGACCCCGGCAAACCCGGCAAAAAATGCCAGGGTGGTCCAGGTCAGGGCCGCGCTCCGGCTGGACCGGGCATAACAGACGGCTCCGTTTTCATGGTTGTTTTCATCTGCCATGGTTTGATGCCTTCGTAAAAAGTCGATTTTCAGATGGCGCCGTAAAAAGTTCAAGATCAAGGCTTGCGCGATTTCGAAGAATGCAGCGTACTTATTCGTACGTGAAATTCTGAGAAATCGCGCGTAACGCAGATATTGGACTTTCTACGGTGCCATCATGGTTTAGGCTCCTTTTGTGCCGGGTAACTTTCTGAAAATCACGTAGCTTCGGTACAAATAGGTCACGGGCGCGCTCCAGATATGCACCAGCCGGGTAAAGGGCGAATAGGCCAGAAGAACAAAAGCGCTCAGGATATGCAGCTTGTAGGACACCGGCACCGGGGCCATGAGCGCGGGATTGGGGGCCAGCACAACGATGCTGCGGATCCAGGGGGCCACCGAGTAGAGAACGTCATAGTGGGTGAACACCACGTTGTAAAGCCCCAGCCCGGAGACGATCAGGAGCATGACCAGCAGCACCCAGTCATGAATCGTGGTGTTTGCAGAAATCCGGTCCTGGCGGGTGCGGCGCACCAGCAGCCAGATCACCCCGACAATCATGAGCACCCCGGCCACCAGGCCGGCCCAGTGGGCCATGAAATTATGGGCCGCGGCATTGACCCCGAAGACGTCATAAATGCGCTGGGGAATCAGCATGCCGCCGGCATGGCCCAGCAGGGTCAACAGCGCGCCCCAGTGAAATATGGTGATGCCACCCTTGAGGCTGTCTTTGTGGAGAAACTGGGAGGATGCCGCGTTCCAGCGCTTCCAGTCCGTGACATACCGCCAGGCATGGCCGAGGACAAAGATTGTCAGGGCGATATACGGAAACACGATAAAACCCAGAATATGCATAAATCCGCTCATCAGGCCCCCTTTTTGTATTGGTTTGAAACCGCTTCCAACAGTTCAGTTAAAACCTGAAAAATTGCTGCATACGGGCTTTGCATGGACTTGAGCCGTTCTGTGAGCATTTTTACGGTTTGCCGGTGCTCTGCGATCACCCATTGAAAATCGCCGTTTGTTGACTGGGACATGAGTTCAAGCACCATGGGCAGGTAATCGGGCAGATCCGTGCAGACCAGATCAAACCCGGCCTGTTCAAATGCCCGGGCAAACCGGGCCAGGGCCGGGCCCCGTTTTGCACCGTCCTTGTATTGATGATAAGTCAGGTTCATGCAGGTGTCGGGATTTAAGTCAAATGCCGCACAAAAGGCTTCCTGTAAGGCCAGGTGCGGGGTTTCGGTCAGGTATTGCAGAAATTTCCGGATATGGATGCGCCCGGGTTCAGCAAAAACCTGCTCGATCCCGGCGGCGGCCGCACGCAGGGATTCAAGGGTCTTTTCATCCGGAAACTGCAGCAGAAACGACAATGCCTTGATCTGTTTTTGAGCTGTTTCATCCATAATTTTACTCAAATCCTTTTTCACCTTGTGTCATTCGCATGTCCGCCTGGTCCGGGGTCGGGGCGGTTGGTAGCACAAACCGGTCCTTGTGCTTGCCAATGGCCAGCAGGTCATAGATTTCCAAAACCGTTGCCTCATCCAGTTTCCCATCCAGTCCGGCCTGGTCCAGTATACTTTTGTCCGGGGTTTTTTCCAGACGCAAAGAGCGCATGTAGGCCCGCAGGGCCATGAGATATTTCAAAGACCGTCGCACCGGGGCCTCATCACCGGCTGCCAGGAGATTGGCCAGGTATTTGACCGGAATGCGCATGTCTGAAAGCGCTTCATCGGGATTTTTGTTTTCCGTGCCCGTCTGAATGGGGCTTAAGGGCGGAACATACCAGACCATGGGAAGGGTTCTGTATTCCGGGTGAAGCGGCAGGGCCAGGCGCCATTTGCGCATGAGTTTATCTGTGGGCGATTTTTGGGCGGCCTTCAAAAACGCCTCGGAAATGCCCTGTTTTTCAGCTTCATCAAGCACTTTGGGATCATTGGGATCAAGCATCATGTCCACCAGGGCAGGATAGATCTCTTTGGGGTCGGCTGCAGATGCGGCCTGGGATATGCGCTCTGCGTCATAGAGGATCACGCCCACATACCGGATCCGGCCCACACAGGAGGCAGAGCACAGCGTGGTCATACCGCTTTCGGTTCTGGGATAGCAGAAGATGCATTTTTCCGAAGTGCCGGTTTTCCAGTTGAAATACACCTTTTTGTAGGGACATCCGGATACGCAGTAGCGCCAGCCCCGGCACCGGGCCTGATCCACCAGCACAATGCCGTCTTCATCCCTTTTGTAAAGCGCACCTGACGGACAAGAGGCCGCGCACGCCGGGTTTAAGCAGTGCTCGCACAGCCGGGGCAGATACAGCATAAAGGCCTGTTCAAATTCCAGGTATTTCTGCGCATCCAGGCCTGCAAAATTGGTGTCCGCGGCTCCGGTTTCACACACCCCGGCCAGGTCATCCTCCCAGTTGGGTCCCCACTGGATTTCCATGGAGTTGCCCGTGATCTGCGAGCGGGGCCGTATGGCGGGCTGGTGTTTTTTTACCGGGCTTGTGATAAGGCTGCCGTAATCATAATCCCATGGCTCGTAATAGGCGTCAATCTGCGGCAGATGGGGATTGTTGAAAATCCGGGCAAGCTTTGTGACCCGTCCGCCGGCTGCAAGGGCCAAACGGTTGTTTTCGGCCGTCCATCCGCCCTGGTAAATCCCCTGGTCCTCCCAGTTTTTTGGATACCCGATGCCGGGCTTGGTCTCCACGTTGTTAAACCACATGTATTCCGCGCCTGCCCGGCTGGTCCATACGTTTTTGCACGGAATACTGCAGGTGTGGCATCCGATGCATTTGTCCAGGTTCAACACCATGGTCATCTGGGCTTTAATCTTCATACCAGTCGATCTCCCCGGCCTTGCGGACCACGATCACCTCGTCGCGCTGGGCGCCGGTGGGTCCGTAGTAGTTGAAAAAATAGCTGAACTGGGCATACCCGCCAATCATGTGGGTGGGCTTGACCATGATCCGGGTGACACTGTTGTGGGTTCCGCCGCGCTGGCCGGAGCGCTTTGAGCCCGGCGTGTTGATCAGCCGCTCCTGAGCGTGATACATAAATGCCTTGCCCCGGGGAATCCGATGGCTCACAACGGCCCGGGCCATGACCACCCCGTTGATGTTAAAGCACTCCACCCAGTCGTTGTCGCAAACCCCGATGCCGGCGGCATCCTGGTTGTTGATCCAGATGGCCTCACCGCCCCGGAAAAGCGTGAGCATGACCAGGGTGTCCGAATAGGTGCTGTGGATGGACCACTTGGAATGCGGGGTGAGATAATTCAATATGATTTCCTTTCCCGGCTCCCGGGATACCCCAGCCGATCCCATGGCATCCATGTCCAGGGGCGGCCGGTAGACCGGCAGGTGCTCGCCGAATGCCAGCATCCATTCGTGATCCATGTAAAACTGGGCCCGGCCCGTGAGCGTGCGGAACGGCAGTTTTTCCTCGATGTTGATCACAAACGGGGAATAGCGCCGGCCTTCTGTTTCCAGGCCGCTCCAGGTGGGCGAGGTGATGATTTCTTTGGGCTGTGCGGTAATACTGTCAAAGGTGATTTTTTCGCCTTCGCGCTGCCGGCTTAAATGGGAAAGGGAAAGCCCGCTGGTTTTTTCCACGCCCTGCCAGGATTTGACAGCCGTGTGCCCGTTTGTCTCCGGGGCCAGGGCCAGAATGGCGCAGGCCACGTCATGTCCGGTTTCCAGGCGCGGCATGCCCTGGGTTAAGCCGGGTGTTGCAACGGTTCCCAGTTCGGACTTGAGTTCTTCGTATTCCGTGTCCGCCTTCCAGGACACGCCCTTAACCCCCATGCCTTTTTCCGCGGCCAGGGGGCCGAGAGCGGTCATCATGTTGTGGGTTTCGCCAAAATCCCTTGTCACCACCGTGAGATTGGGCAGATTTTTTCCGGCTGCAGGTGCTGTTTTTCCGTCCTTCCAGTCCTGAACATGCGGCTGGGCGATTTCTCCGGGCGAGTCATGGGCCAGGGCCGTGGCCACAAGGTCTTTCTGCCGGCCCAGGTGGGTTTTGGCCAAATCGGAGAATGTTTCCGCGATTGTTTTGAACTGATCCCAGTTGGTGCGGGTCTCCCAAGGCGGATCAATGGCCGGGTTAAACGGATGGATAAACGGGTGCATGTCTGTTGTGCTCAAATCATGCATCTCATACCAGGAAGCCGCCGGAAGGGCCACGTCCGAGTAAAGCGCGGATGTGGACATGCGCATCTCCATTGTCACCATGAGATCGAGCTTGCCTTCGGGCGCGGGGTCATGCCTCTGGATCTGTTCGGGCCGGTGCTGGCTTTCCGGGCCGGATACAGCGCTTTCCACGCCCAGCAGGTGCTTTAAGAAATACTCGTGTCCCTTGCCCGAGGCCCCGAGCAGGTTGGCCCGCCACAAAAACAGCACTCTGGGAAAGTTTTTCGGGTTGTCCGGGTCTTCAACCGCAAAGCAAAGATCACCGGATTTGATCTTTTCCGTGACAAAAGAAATGATCTCGTCATCTGTCTTCGCCCCCTGGTCTTCTGCCTGCCGGCACAAATCCAGGGGATTTTCGTTAAACTGGGGATAAGACGGCAGCCAGCCCAGCCGGGCGGCCATTGCGTTATAGTCTGCCGGGTGTTTTGAGGGCAATTTGTCTGCAAACATCGGTGATGCCAGGGCGCCGGCGTCCATGGCATCATAGCGCCACTGGCAGGTGGCGAAATAAAAAAACGAGGTGCCGTTTTGCTGTCTGGGCGGCCGCTTCCAGTCCAGGGCAAAGGCGAGCTGGGCCCAGGCGGATATGGGCCGGATTTTTTCCTGACCCACGTAATGGGCCCATCCCCCGCCGTTGACCCCCTGGCAGCCGCACAGGGTGGTCAGATTGATAATGGCCCGGTAGGTCATGTCACTGTGAAACCAGTGATTGGTGCCGGCCCCGAGAAAAATCATGGCCTTGCCCCGGGTTTTTTCGGCGGTTTCGGCAAACTCCCGGGCCACGCGGATTGCGTCTTTGGCGGGCACTCCGGTGATGGCCTCCTGCCAGGCCGGGGTGTAAGGTTTGGGGTCCTGGTAATCTGCGGGATAATCGGTTGTGTCTGCATCAGCGGGAAAGTTTGGGGCATTGTCCGGCATCAGGCCCAGGTTTGCGGCCATGAGGTCAAATACCGTGGTTACCCGGATTTCACCCTTATCTGTAGCAATTTTCCTTGCCGGCACATACCCGGTGCGGGAGCCTGCCCCGGTAAAGGCAAATATTGGAAACCGGGTTTTGCACCACTGTTGGCTGGACTGGGCAAAACTTAAGCAGGGATCGATCCGGGCATCTGTTTGGGCATCCACCTGATGCAGGTTCCAGCGGCCTTGCTCACCCCAGCGAAACCCGATGCCGCCGTTTGGTATAACGGGTTTGTCCGTTTGCCCATCCCAGCACATGGGCTTCCATTCGGCATTGTTCATGGAAATGCCCAGATCGGCGGCCCGCAGAAAACGGCCCGGAAGCCAGCCGTCTGCATCGTCTTTATCATCTGCATCCAGGCGCACCAGAAACGGCAGGTCCGTGTAGGACTTGGCGTATTGGGTGAAATACTCAGAAGCCCGGTCCAGGTAAAACTCCTTGAAAATCACGTGGGCCATGGCCATTGCCAGGGCCCCGTCGGTTCCGGCCCGGGCCGGCAGCCAGGAGTCTGCGAACTTGACGTATTCCGCGTAATCCGGGGCCACTGCGGCCACGCACGTGCCGTGGTAGCGGGCTTCGGTGAAAAAATGCGCATCCGGGGTCCGGGTCATGGGCAGGTTGGTGCCCCAGACAATCATGTAGGCGGACTCATACCAGTCCGCGCTTTCAGGCACGTCTGTCTGATCGCCCCAGATCTGCGGCGAGGCCGGGGGAAGGTCCGCATACCAGTCATAAAAGCTGATCATGGACCCGCCGATCAATGACAGAAACCGGGCGCCAGAGGCGTAGCAGACCATGGACATGGCCGGAATGGGGGTAAACCCGAACACCCGGTCCGGGCCGTATTTTTTAATGGTGTGCACCAGGGCCGCGGCCACAAGCGTTGCGGCCTCGTTCCAGGACACCCGGACAAGTCCGCCCTTGCCCCGGACCTTCTGATAGGCTTTGACCTTTTCCGGGTCATCTGCGATTGAGCGCCAGGCATAGACCGGGTCTTTATGTTCTTCTAAGGCTTTTCGCCACATGTCCGCCAGGGCCGAGCGGATATAGGGGTATTTGAGCCGCACCGGGCTGTAGGTATACCAGGAAAAAGTGGCGCCCCTGGGACATCCCCGGGGCTCATGGTCGGGCATGGCCGCACCGCAGCCCGGGTAATCGGTTGCCTGCACCTCCCAGACGATCACGCCGTTTTTCACATGCACGTCCCAGGCGCATGATCCGGTGCAGTTGACCCCGTGGGTGGTGCGCACGGTTTTGTCATGCTGCCAGCGGGAGCGGTAAAAATCCTCCCATTCCCGCTGGCCGCAGCGCACGGCCGCATGGCCGCCGACAAAAGATTCCTCTTTGCATGAACCGTCTTTGGGTTTGGGTCGCAGAAACCGAAGAGAAAGAAAAGGGTTGTCCCGGGACATGAATCCCTCCGTTGGAAAAAAGTGATTTGTGCAAATGACCGCCCGTGAAGGCCGGGGCTTGCAGGGTGTTTTCGTATTCGTTTTTGCAAACCCTTCAAATATGTCTTATCAAGTAAATATATGGGCAGATTTCAATACATCAAACACTTACCCGATCCTGCTTTTTTGTATCCCGGACATTCGGCCATTTCCTTGACTTAAATCAAGGCGGCGGCATTTGTCTGCCTGGTATGGTTTAAAAAACGCCAACCCGCAACCCACAGGAGGAACGATCATGGCTGAAATCAAAAACATTCTCTGGCCCACGGATTTTTCCGAAAACGCTGCCAGCGCCCTGCCCTTTGTGACATCTTTGTCTGAAAAATACGGGGCTGGGGTCCACATCCTCTACGTGTTAAAGGAATACGTGGAGTTCGGTGCGGCATACGGAGATACGGACCCCCAGGCGGACTTCGAGCGCATGCGGCAGTGGGAAAAAAATACCGCGGAAAAACGCCTGGATGAAATCTGCGATAATTTTCTATCCTCCTGCCCGCTGTATTTCCGGCACACCGCGGTGGGTGATCCGGCCAAGAAAATCCTGGAGTTCATGGAAAACCAGGACATTGACGTGGTGGTCATGGCCAGCCAGGGCCGGGAAAGCCACTTTGATTTCGGCTCCGTGGCCGAGCGCGTGCTCAAATGCACCACCGTGCCCGTGTTCATGGTCCCGGCGCACAGGCGAGAAGCCTGAAGCCCCAAGGCTTCAGGCTTGCAGGAAATTTATCTGGCCGGTTATCATCTGAAAAGACGACGATTCGGAAAAAACGCCTTTAGCCGGTCTTTAAAAGCAAAGCCCAGGTAAACGAGGATGCCGGCAAGTATGGTGGCAAAGCCGAAGACCACGCCGATGGGCCGGCTCTGGATCATGTAATAGATGATCCACAGATGGCCGGCGATGAAAAACAGGGGAGTAAACGGATAGCCGATGGTGCGGTAAATCCCGGAAAGATCCGGCCGGATTTTCCGGATGCGGATCATACCGATGACCGTGAACATGGCAAAAAGGGAAAGTGTAAAGCCGATATAGGTCAAAAGCGCGTCAAAGGCCGCAGTGATGACCATGAAACATGCAATTGCCGCCTGCAGAACAATCGAGCAGGCGGGCGTTCTGCGCTCCGGATTGACCCTGGCCAGCCTGGTGAAAAACACCCCGTCCCTGGACATGGCATAATATATTCTGGGCCCGGTCATGATCATGGCGCTTACCGCGGAAAGGATTCCCAGGGCCACGGCAATGCTTAAATACCGACTGACGCCTTTTCCAAAAAGAAATTCTGCCGATTTTGCGCCCACGTCAATGGCGCCCGCCATTTGATCCGCAGGCATGGAGTAGACAAACACCGCGTTTAACAATAGATAAAGTCCTGTCACCGCCAGGGATCCCACCGTCAGGGACAGGGGGATATTTCTTTTGGGTTCCTTGATTTCCCCGCCCAGATAAGCCGAAGCGTTCCAGCCGCTGTAGGCGAAAAATACAAAAATCAGGGAGGCGGCAAAGGGTTCGGCTGAAAAGGCCGACAGCCCGCCCTGCCCCCGGAAATTTTCCACAGAGCCGCTTCCGAAGACAAATCCCGCGATGATAAAAAAAAGCATAAGGCCAAAATTTGCTATGGTCAGCACGTTTTGTATCCGGCCGCCGGTGACAACGCTGTGATAATGAAGCAGGCTAAACAGGATAATTGCTGCCACGGCCGTGATATTCACCACGGAAAGAGTTGCCGCCTGGAAGCCGAAAACCGTTATCGGTATTTTCCAGGCGGCATCAAGTCCCAGAGCGGAATAAAAATAGGTGGAAAAGGCAATAGCCGCCGCGGCAATAGGGGCTGAAAAACCCACGATAAGCGAAATCCAGCCCGAAAGAAACCCCATCATCCGGCCGAAGCTTTCCCGGAGAAACACGTATTCCCCGCCGGCGCGCGGAAATTTCGCCCCGAGCTCGCCGTAGCACAGCGCACCGCACAGGGCAAAAATCCCGCCGCAAATCCAGCATAAAATAAGAATTACCGGATCGCCGAGTTCCTCCATGATAAAGCCCGAGGTGGTGAAAATTCCCGTGCCCACCATGTTGGAAACAACCAGCACAGTGGCGGTAAAAGCGCCCACCTGCCGCAGAAGGTCCCCGTTGCCGTCAATCGCGTTTTTCATGCCTTACCGCCGGTTTTTCTGAAAAAGCAGAATCCTGAAAAACAGATTCTTTTCATTTTGATTCTCCTTGATGCCTTGTTCATTTTCACGAAGGATTTGGTTATTTCATGAAGTCTCCCACGTATACCAAGTGTTCAAAAGGGAATTCTTCGCCTTCTGTCTTTTTTTGGATCGTTGCAAGAGTACCTGAAATTCGGTATTCTTTTTCCTTGTAACCCGCATAAAAGACGATCGAAACAGGCGTATCTTCAGGGTAGTAACGCTTTAATTTTTCCACAATGTCTTCAAACGCGGTATGCATGGTAAATATGACCAGGGTGGGCTGGTGCTCTGCCACCTTGTCAATATCCCTGTAATGGGTCAGCACCGCTGAACTCGTCTTCTCCCCTGACATTATGTCTTTTCCAAAGTTGGCGTTTGCGGCGTTTAAGCAGCTTACCCCCGGCACGATTTCGGGTTTCAGATCTTCGAGAGCTTCCAGATACCACCTGTAGGGACCCCCGTAAATCATCAGGTCTCCGTGGCCCAGTACCGATAAAGTTTTTCCTTCATCTACGGCCTTTCTGATTTTTTTCTCCAGATTTTTCCTGAGCTTTTGATCACTGATACACTTTTCCCGTTTTTCCCTGTCTGCGATTTCACTGCAGTCCTGATCCCAGGTGCGCCATTGGTCAAAAGCGCCCTCCCAGACAATTTTTCCCTCCAGGTATTCTCCAAATTCTTTCTCCACCCTTGGGCGGCATATGATGATATCCGATCCCCTGATCCTTTCAATTGCCCGGACCGTAATCAAATCCGGGTCTCCGACCCCGACGCTGACCAGCCGGAACGGCCGGCCGCGTTTTTTTTCGGCCGCAAAGCCGGATGCCTGGAGAATGCAGAAAACAAGGAATGCAGAAAGACAGAAAATACAGATGGTAAACAGGGATCTCTTTTTTACAAGCGCACCATACATGTTAATTTGCTCCTTTTTTAAGTTGTCCGTAAACAAGGTTGATGGCGCCGTAAAAAGTTCAAGATCAAGGCTTGCGCGATTGCGAGAAATGCAGCGTACTTAGCCGTACGTGAAATTCTGAGGAATCGCGCGTAACGCAGATGTTGGACTGTTACGGTGCCATCAAGGTTGATGCAGAAAATTTTTTGATACCGCTCACTGCAAGTCTTTCTGTGCTTTAATATTTAAAAGAAAATGCAGCCCCCATGGTCCGGTCAACCGCCGGCTCTCCGCTTGAATTGATGTAATCCCTGTCAAACAGGTTTTTCACATAAACCTTAAGCATGCCACTTTTAATGCTACGCCACTGATCAAAGAGGCGTTGTTCAACTCCGAGGTCAAACACGTGAAAGGCGTCAACCTCGGTTTCCCGGAATTCGTATATATCCTCGGCCACTTCGATGGCCTCAACGGCTACCTGGTCATCCTGGCATTCATAGTCAAGGATCAGGCGCGTACCCTGGCGAACATGCCAGATAAGACTGGCGTTTGCCCTGTGTTCGGGCCGGTTGCTCAGTTCCTCCTCTCCTGCGGGCTCATCTCCCTGGTTGTCAAAGTGCTGATAAGCATATCCCAATATGAAATCCAGATCCCGGGAAAGGCTTCCGTTGAGCTGAACCTCTAAACCCTGGCGGATGACTTCTTCCAGGTTGATCTTATAATCCATGAACTCTTTTCCAGGCTCAACCGGGTTACCGCTTGCCGGGGTGTATTGGGCAAAATCCCGGTTATAAGAAATAAAATCCTTTATCCGGTAGTATGAGTAGTTGAGCTGAAGATTGATATCACCGGCAAGTCTTCTGGATAGTATGGCATCGTAGCCGGTGCCGTGCTCAGGCTCCAGCCAGGCGCCTGTGGGCTTTCCCTGGGGATTGTAATCGCCGTGGTAATCCGGGGCCCGCCAGATGCGGCTGATACCTGCTGATACCGAGGTGTCTCTCAGCCAGTCGGCATGATCATCGAGTTCGTAGGTAAGAAAACTTTTGGGCGACCAGTCGGACCAGTTGCGCTCGATCCATTTGTCTTCTCCTGAAATCCATGTGCCGCCGTTGTTGTTTGAGTTGTCCACGTTGATGGTGACATCTTCGTAGCGGGCGCCGGCGGTCATGTTCAGTCGCTGGGTGATCTGCCATTCGTGCCGGGCAAATCCCGAAATGATTTCAATTCGTTTTTTATAGGACTCATCGTCACTGGCATCATAGTTTTGTGCCAGATCTGCTCCAATGGTGGTTACATGGCCTTCGCCCAGGGAGAATTCATTGGCAACCTTTGCTCCCTGCTGTTTCCAGTGCGTTTTCCAGGAGCCGGAGTTCAGATCAGCATGATCCCTGGTTTCCTCGCCGTAATAGGCGCCTGCCGACCAGGTGCCCAGGGGCGTGGGAATTTTGCTGTTTAGCCTGTAATAGGTTGCGGTTTTGTCCCAGGTGGGATTTTGGTCGTAATAAAGGTCACGTCCGCTTTGTTTTTCCCTGACCGGATAGTCCGGGTCATAATCGCTGGCCGGATCATCCGGATCGTTTACCACGGGCCTTTGCCGGTCAGCATCGGTATATGAGGCCTGAAATGTAACATATCCGTTGTTTGGCAGTATGTATCCCAGACGGCCGAAAACCGTGTCAATATCCGCCTCGTGATTTCTCAGATACCCGTCGGTTGCGTATTTCTGATAGCCCAGATCATAAATGGCGCTGCCCGCCCCTCCGCTGGCAGACAGGCTGTGGTTCTGGGTGCCGTAGTCGCCGTAGCTGGCGGAAAAGACAAGATCCGGTTTTGCTTCTTCATAGCGCCTGGGCGTTTTGGAAATAAAATTGACGGCTCCGCCGATGCTTTTGCCAGGGTAAAGGGCGGAATGCGGACCGGGCATAACCTCCACGGATTCTATAAGAAAAGGCGGAAGCAGGGCGTAATCCACGATATTGCTCCCTCTCCGGCCTCCGGTTTTGCGTATTGTAACCCCGTCCATTGCACTGACAAACCGGTTGCCGTCAAAACCCCGCAGGTAAAAGGTGTCGCTGTCGGGCACAAGCTCTGAGCCGCCCCTGTAGTTCATGATGGGCAGGTCTTTGATAAAATCCGAGACATTCTGCGGTATGCCCGCTCCATGGTAATGCTCGGTATTGATTATGGTTTTGCCGGGTTCAGTAACAATCTGCGGCTTTGTCTTCTTTTCCTTGACCACCATGGTATCGAGTTCTTCCACATTCTCTTCGGCATCTGCCCGGCATAAAAAAAATACCGGCGATAAGATTGCAGCGATGATGATGATCCCGGTCCAGCGGGCGATTTTTCTGCGCATCCATTTCTCTCCTTTCCATTTTTCAGTTTCAGGATATGCCCGTGGACGCGGTAAAGCATTGAAGCGGCGGGTATTTGCTGCTATAAAAAAAATGCTTCCCGTTTCACGGGAGGTTTGCCAAAGGGGGCAGCCGCATGGGCCTGGCCGGGCTCGGCTGCCCCCTTATTCAAATACCGGAATTTGATACAAGCCGGAGTTGTTTTGTAAGGGGTTATTGCGCCAGTCTTTGAATGGCGGCTTTTGCATCCTTTTTATGGTTTTCAAATTCAGCCGCCTTTTTAAAATACTGCAAAGCAGCGTCCGTGTCTTGCGCCTCCCAGGCCGCGTATCCGGCCATGAGCCAGGCGCGGCTTTCCTGCCTTCCTTTGTTTCGCGCAGCCGCGCTGTATGCCGCGGCCGCATCCCCGAATCTGTCCAGGCTGTAGAGAAGATCAGCTTTGAGCATCATTAACGCCGGATCATTTTGATGTCCCTGAAACTCCCTGATGGCCTCCAGGGCTTCTTTTGGCTTTCCAAGCTGTCTTAATGCAGCCGTCAGGCTTTTCAGCACGGACTTGTCCTGATCTTTTTTTAAAAACACCCTGTAGTGCGGGACTGCTTTAACCGGTACCCCGGCCTGGAGAGCAAGATCGCCCAGGAGCTTTTTTTCCCGCTTTGAAAGCGGGGTCAGGTAGCTGTAAATTGTCATGGCCGTTAATGCCTGATCGTAGTCGTTTTGAGACAATGCCGTGTGTGCCAGGGCCTTCCACCATTTGGGCAGGGTGGGGGCCTGCATTGTCAGCTCAAGGGCGTATTTTCTGGCTGTATCCTGCATGCCCAGTTCAACATACTGATGCAGCAGTATTTCCTGCCACTGGATCTGCTTGTCTCCAGTGTATTTTTCCGCCAGGCGCTTTACGTGGGGCAAAGCCTGCCTGTTTTGGCCTGCGGAAAGAAAGGCGTGCACCAGATTTTCACGCCACCGGGGTTTGATCTCGTCGGGATGGGCTTGCAAAAGATTTTCAAACAGGTCCAGAGATTGTTTTGCAGCGCCGCCTGCAAGAAGGCTGACCGCCGCGTAATAAAGGTGTGCGGCATTGTTTCTGTCTTCTGATGCATAGGCTCTTTCAAAATTTTCAGCCGCTTTTGTGTAGTTTTCCTGTTCATGGAATATCCGGGCCAGATTGACCAGACAATTGGTGTGCCCGGGGTCGCGTTTTAAGGCCTGCTGGTATGCATGTCTGGCTTTTTCCGGATTTTCCATGGCATAATGGATGTTTCCGAGCATGAAATAGATCTCGGGGTGATGATATCCCCTGGGATCTGCGGCATCCGGATCCGGATCCCTGGTCTCGGAACGGGCCTGAAATTTTTTGATTTTTTCAAGGGCCTTTTCGTGGCTTTCCTTATCCATCAGCCAATAGGCCTCTGAGAGCACCATCTGCGCAGCAGCTGGCGGGCCTTGTGAGCATAATGCCGCCTCCGGCTTCATGCAGGAAAGCACCAGGGCAATAACAAGGATGGTGCAAAATTTTGAAAGAAATCCAGGCATAGGGTCTTTTAATCCAGTTCAAACCTGATGGTGGTTTCCGCCACGGTTTTTACTTTGACGCCCGCCACAGTGCCCGGCTTAAAGCGCCACCTTGAAACGCAGTTGCGCACCGTCTTATCAAAAACCCCATCGGGTTCCTGTTCCAGTATGGTCACCTCCCTGACCCGGCCCTGCTTGTCCACCACAAACCGAACCTTTACCCATCCCTCGATGTCTCTGCGTTTTGCCCGCATCGGGTATGTCGGGGGAATGCGGGAAACCGCAGTCAACGGCCGGTCAAGTTCCCCTGCCGAAAACATGTCTTTGGGGGAATAAGCCTGGGGCGTTGTCATCTCCGGCAGTTCCAGGGAGTCCGGACCCGCGGGCAGCCTGGGATTGATGTCAAAAGGCACGGTCATTTCCGGCCGCGCGATTTTTTTTGCAACAGCCTCTTTTTTCGGATCCGGCTTTTCTTCTTCCTTTTCTTCTTCCTTTTCTTTTTCTTCTTCTTTTGGCTCTGGTTCAGGATCCTCCGGCTCCTGCATGCGGATCACGTTTATCCCCGAGGCGATCTTTTTGTAGGTTTTTATTTCAGGATCGGCTTCAAGCAGGTAGGGCACCAGGGCGAAGATTGCCAGGTTCAGGGCTGCCGCCGCTGCTGCAGCCATTGCCCATGCCCCGCGTCTTCGCCTGAAAAGCACTCTGAAATAGGAATTTTCGGGTTCTTTTCCCCTCATTTACGCCCCGCCCGGAACATCTGCCGCCAAAGAAACATTTTCCGCCCCCGCCCGCCTGCATCCGTCCATTACCTTGATAGCGGTTCCCGTGCTACTTGCCCTGTCGGCCACCACAACCACGGCGCCTTCGGGATTTTCAGCCAGGGCACGCTCTATGTTTGCCCGAACAGCGCGCACGTCTATCTCCTGGTTTTCCATGAAAACCCGGTTGTCCTCGTCGATTGCGATAAGAATGGAGGCGTCTTCTTTGCTGACAGCGGTTGTGGCTGTGGGGCGGCTGACGTCTATTCCTGTCTCTTTTACAAAGCTGGTGGTCACAATGAAAAAAATCAGCAGGATGAAAACCATGTCGATCAGGGGCGCAATATTAAGCTCCCGGGTGGTATTTCTGTTCCGCCTTGCAGATGTAATATTGATCATGAGATTCTCTTTTGGGCCTTTTTATAAATGTCTGCGCAGATAGTAGCCGATGACAGCGGTGCGCTGCTTTAATTTCTGCGCCCTTCGCTCTAAAAAACCCTTCATGTACATTCCGGGGATAGCCACCAGCAGCCCGGTTTGGGTTGTGATCAGGGCCTCTGAAATTCCCCCGGCCATGGCCCTAGCATTTCCGGTGCCAAACACGGCGATTACGTCAAATGTGACGATCATTCCGATAACCGTTCCCAAAAGCCCCATTAAGGGCGCTGATGCAGCCAGGGCGCCGATGGTGGCAAGATGGTCGTCCATGGACCGGTTGATCTTCAATACGGTTTCATCGAGTATGAACCGGTCCAGGACCGGATCGCCGCTTCTGCTGCGTATAAACTCTGCCACGAGCACCGAAATGGCTCCCTGGTAGTGGGCCGGATCCGGCATCCGGTTTTCTGATATATGCGCCCAGGCCGCTTTCGAACTCATGTTTTTGCGATAAAGCCGCCTGAAGTGCAGGACCCGGTCTATTATCAGCAGCCACATAACCAGACTTAAAGCCGCCAGCGGAAACATTACAATTCCGCCGCTTTCAAAATACTGGCTCATCCGGTACAGGGCTGTGAACAGGTCCTGGATCATTTCTGCCGGTTTTCCCCGCTGTTGTGTTCATGCCCCCCGCGGCTCTTGTGGGCCATGTTGACCAGGGCCACCGCGTTTTGCTCCATTTCCCCGATATCTTTTTCCACCGCCCGGTTAAGCCAGGTATGGGCCATGAGCATAGGTATGGCAACGGCCAGTCCCAGCATGGTTGTTACAAGGGCCTCGGAGATTCCGCCGGACATGATGCGCGGATCACCGGTGCCGTGGGTGGTGATCACGTGGAAAGTGTTAATCATGCCGGTAACTGTGCCCAAAAGCCCCAGAAGCGGGGCAATGGCCGCCAGCATGCCCAGGGTGGACAAAAATCTTTCCATGGGCGGGATTTCCCTTAAGATCGCCTCCTGCAGGGCGTTTTCCATTTCTTCCCTGGGCATGTGGCAGCAGTCAAGGCCCGCGCTGATAACACGCGGAAGCGGCTTTGTCCCGTGGCCGTCGCAGGCCTGCCTGCATTTTTCAAACCTGCCCTGTTTTACCAGTTCTTTAATGGAGCGCATGAAACCTTCTGCATCAAACCTTCTGCGCAGCAGAAAAATGGTTCTTTCGGCGATAATAAGAAGTCCCAGGCCCAGCAGAAACAGGATCGGCCATACAATGGGGCCGCCCTCCGAGATCTGCTCTGAAAGGCTTAACTCATGGGTTAGCTGGCGCAAAGCGCCTCCCCGGGTGATATCCATGGGCACGGCCATGGACTTGCCGTCCATGTAGTCGTTGATTTTTCGCTGCATTCCCCCCGGCGGAAGGCTGGACAGGGCAAAGAGCTGCCCGCTGCCGGGAGAATGTTTCAGAAAACCGGTTTCCTGGTCAGTCCTGTATGCTGCTGTAAAATTGCCTATGAGCAGTATCCCGGCCCTGGATTCCTCTCCTGAGCGGTCAATAATGGTGCCGCCTTTAACCCGGACGTTTCCGGACAGCCGGACCTGTTTGTAAAGGACTTCTGCCATCATCCGGATATCTTCCATGCCCGGAAATTTGCGCTTTTCTGCGATGCTTTCAAGAAGTGCCCGCGCCCCGGGCGCCAGGGGGTTTTGGAGGCTGCCTTCTGCAAGACCAGTGATATCGTCTGCATTGGCCTTTATTGTTCCCGCCAGTTCACTTACAATCCTGTCTGTTTCAGCCAGCTCGCTGTCAAGTTCCTTTTCCCTGGCGGAAAATGCTTCCATGTCTTTTTCCAGGGAGGCGATGTTTTCCTCCTGTTGTTGGGTTTCTTTCTCCAAACCGGCAATGGCCTGTTTGAGGCTCTTTCTGTTTTTCGTGATTTCCTGCCGGGTTTGCCCGGCTTCTTGTTCAGCGGCCCTTTTTTCCTGTTTTGCCTGATTTTCAAGCTTCTGTCTCTGCATGCGGGCCTTTATCTGCAGCTCGCGCATGTCCTGCTGGGCAAAAACAGGGGCGCAGGAAAAAAAGACACAGGCGGCAGTAAATACAGTCAGAATCTTTTTTTTCATTTTACCACCATCCTTCCCAGCGGCAGAGTGAGCAGTTCGGCCGGCTGCCGTTGGGCGGCGATGTCAATGGCTGCGGCAATATTGCTGTTGTGTGTCGCAGGCAGCTTTTCCCATCGGTTTTCCGCCGCATTGAACCAGCCGCATTCCTCCTGGTCCATGGTCTGGTAAAACAGGCTGATTCTTCCCAGGCGAAAAATATTTGCCCTGAGGCTGCGGCCGTCCACCTCAATGCTTTTTTGATAGGCCTCAATGGTGTTTCCGTATTCAGCCTCCACCAACAGGGCTTCCATGACCCTGCGGTATTTTTCGCTCACTGATTTGCCGGGATCTGCCATCAATTCCCCGATCCGGTCCAGTCTTTTTTCCCGCTCCGCTGCAAGAAAGGGCAAATCGTTTTCAACCACCTCTTCGAGCCTGTCTGCGGTCTGCAAGATAAAGGGTTCGATGTCTTCGGTGATCTGCTCTATATCTGCGAGCTTTTTTTCCTTACCGGCAATCCGCTTCTCAGCAGCAGCCTTTTTTTTCTCCAAAAGCGCCCGCTCTTTTTCCAGCCGTGTTTTTTTGTCCTGAAGCCGGTCATAAGCAGCGGTCAGTTCCTGTTTTTCTTCCTGCCACTGTTCGCGTTCTTTCTGGGTCTGTTTGCGGGTCTGCACTGACTCGAAGACGTTGCTGCGCACCTTTTCGCCGGTATCGCCGCCTTCCGCGGTTTGCGCGGGGCAGGTGCCGGCAAGAAACAAGGCCAGGAAAACGCCAGCCAGTATCGCCGTAAATTTCAATTTCATGATCAAGCTCCTGATCCCGTCATTTTATATTTTCAAATATGATGGAAAAGTGAAAAGCCCAATATCTGCGATGCGCCGCATTCCTGCGACACAAAAAAAAGCCACGAGGACAGATACAGGTCTTTTCTCCTGTGTCAGCCTTCGTGGCTTTTGTGTACTTTTCTGCATTTGTACACGCCCCGGGCCTGCACAAATGATGCTGTTTTTAAAAAACGCTTTATGGAAATGCTTCTGATTTCCGATTGTTTTAAAGAAATAGGCATAGTCAAAAGTTCCCGTTGCTGTCAAGACAAATCTCTTCAGGGCGCAACAGCCAAATAAAAAATCCCGGATCGCTTAAACGATCCGGGATTTCCCTTTTTTATCCGCAGATTGATTCCGGGGCACAACCTTGCCAGCACAGTCAAACCCCTTGCATCTGTTCAGGCAGGTCTTCTGGCTCACGGATCAATCTACCGGCTGCGCCTTCCCGATCTTATTGACCAGTGGCATTGTGCAGCTTTCGTCCCCGTTTACAGCGGCGGGCCCGTCCCCGATTCACACGGGGTTCCCTGTTCGGCTTTGTTAAAAGCACCCGGACAGATCAAATTTTAAGTATATGTTTATAATAATACAAAAAACGCATTGTCAAGGGGAATCGTTTCCCTTTGCCCTTTCCGGCCCACAAGCGGTCGTTTCCGAACTGCGCGCCCGGCGTCACGAACAGATGCCAACGCGGCTGTGCTTGTGATCACCTTGCATTTTTGTCCTCCTTTGGTTTACAAGGAGAGTAACGATCACACAATTGAAATAAGATGGCGCCATCGAAAAACTTATTCTTTACGAAACTGTCAAATAAAGCCGGGGACTGAAAACAAAGTAAACGGGATCAAATGATTTCCTTTTTGAATGCGGAATATTTACAGGAATTTACAACTACGCAATGCGCGTTACCTGTTAAATGACCAGGTGAGGAGTGCCCATGGAACAGGAATCTTCTTTGCTTCCGCTGGTAGAAAAATTCTTTGAGCACGATACGGCTGCCGCTGCGCGCAGCCTGGCGAGAATGACCGAAGAAGAGGCGGTTGAAGTTCTGGGTGCGCTGCCGGCGCCGCTGGCCGTGCGTGCCGTTCGCCATCTGCAGGTCGGGTACACGGCAGCGCTGCTAAAAGACGCAGAACCGGCTATATTCCGGGAAATTGCATCGTCTCTGGATCCCCAGCTGGCTGCAACCATTTTCATGCATCTACCCAATGAGGCCCGGGAGCGCCTGCTCGAACATATACCCGGAAAGCTCAAAAAACAGATCCAGGAACTTCTCACCTATCCCGAGGACAGCGTCGGACGGCTCATGACCACGGATTTCCTTTCCTTTCACAAGGAGGTTACCGCCCGGGAGGCCGTCGAAAAGATCCGCTCTCTTGCCAGAAAACGGCTGCCCGCTTCTTATGGCTATGTCGTGGATGAAGAAGAACGCCTCGTTGGCGTAATGAACATGCGGGATCTGATGCTGGCTTCTCCCGAACAGCCCCTGGAATCGATGATGCGGACAAACGTATTTTCGATCCATGCCTTTGTTGACAGGGAACAGGCGGGCAACGAGCTGTCCAAAAGAAGATATTTTGCAGCCCCGATTGTTGACAGCGAAAACCATATGCTGGGCATCATCAAGGCCGAACAGCTGATCCATGGCATTCAGGACGAGGCCACAGAGGACTTCCAGCGGATGTTTGGCGCCGGAGCCGATGAACGGCCCTTTTCACCAATTCTTTTTTCTCTGAAAAAACGTCTGCCCTGGCTGCACGTAAACCTGGCCACGGCCTTTCTGGCGGCCGCCGTGGTGGCCATGTTTGAGGGCCTGATCGCCAGGCTCACCATCCTGGCGGTTTTTCTTCCTGTGGTGGCCGGTCAGGGCGGCAACGCCGGCGCCCAGTCCCTGGCTGTGGTGATGCGGGGATTGGTCATGCGCGAGATTCCGGGCAACAAGGTTTCAAAGCTGATCCTGAAGGAAGGGGCACTATGTGCGGCAAGCGGCGTGGTTATCGGCCTGGTCACGGCAATGGTGGCCTGGGTCTGGAACGGCAACCCTTTCCTGGGCCTGGTCATCGGCCTGGGGATGTTTTTCAACCTGGTGCTTGCCGGGCTGTCCGGTGCTGCAATCCCAGTGCTGATGAAAAAGCTGGGACTTGATCCGGCACAGTGCTCCAGCATCATCCTGACTACTGTGACCGACGTGATGGGATTTCTGATTTTCCTGGGCCTGGCCGCCGCATTTCAGGCGCAGCTGATTTAGGCAAACATGGATTCCGCATAGCCGGGATTCACCATATATCAATACCGCCTCAACTATGCATAAAATTTTTCCCATTGACAGGCACGCGCCTGCATAATAGTATCTGCGTAATTGCTTAATCAAATGGAGGATGGATGCCAACTGCGGAAAATGCTGCGCGGATATTCAAGGTTTTGTCTGTGGACACGCGCGTGCGGATGATCGATCTGCTCAAAACCCGCACCCTGTGTGTCAATGCAATGGCCAAATCACTGAACATCTCGCCAGCGGCCGTGTCCCAGCATTTGCGGATACTGCGGGACGCAGACATCGTGATCGGCGAAAAACGCGGTTATTTCGTCCACTACCGGGTCAATGAAGAAACATTGGCCAAATGGCATAAAACCGCAAACCATCTGCTGGACCCAAGCCCGGCCAAACCCTTTATCATCGCCGGGTCATTAAAAAATTCAAATTCAGACAAAGGAGGTCAGTCATGAGTCAAGACAACAATTGCTGCCAAAACCCAGAACTCTTAAAAAACGCACCCGAAAAATGCACGAACGAACAGATTCGCATCTGCCACGGAGACGTTGAGAACCACGCCTGCACGTGCAATTCCCCGAAGCAGGAAAAAAATGAAAAATAAGCTTTAGGCGCTGCTGCCATGAACATCTCTGTTGCCCTGTTTGGGGCCATATTTTTCATCTCGTTTCTGCTCACCATGGTGGGGCTGGGAGGCGGACTGATATTTTCCCCGCTTTTTGTGATTTTGGGATTTACAAAAAGCGCTGCGGCTTCCGCCTCCCTGTTTTTAAACCTGGTGGCGGCCGGATCAGCGGCCTATGCCTACGCACGCAAAAAAATGGTGGATTTTTCCCTGTCCATCCCTTTGATCGTATCCTCGGCCCTGGCCGCACCCGTGGGCTCCTTTTTAAATGTCCGCATCGCCCTTGGCCCGTTTCTTCTGGTCATGGCCGCAGTGCTGGCTGCAGCCGGCCTTCGCATGCTGTTTTCCCCGCAGGGGCAAGACGAAGAAAGCTATTTGGCGCCATGGAAAAAAATGGCCGGCGGTATTGTCATCGGCGCGTGCATCGGCCTTCTGGGCGGACTTCTGGGAATCGGCGGGGGCGTTTTTGTGGTGCCGCTTTTAATTTACGTACTCAAAACCCCCACCAAAATTGCAGCGGCATCATCGACGTTTATCGTGTGCTTTTCTTCGCTCACGGGCTTTTTGGGCTATGTGTCCATGGAAGCCATCAATTGGTGGTTTATCCTGCCTGCGGCAGTTGCCTCTTTTGCCGGGGGCCAGGCCGGAGCCAGGCTGATGAGCACCCGGCTGAAGGGAAAAACCATCCGGGTTTTGTTCAGCCTGGTGCTGTTTGCCCTGTGTGCCAGGCTCTTGCACCAGTACTTTGCATAGCCGAAAGGAAGCATGATGTCCGAGACTTTCAGATTCAACCGCATGGAGCTTGCAGGGTCCCTGGGGGATCTGGGCACACTTCTGCCCATTGCCATTGCCATGGTGCTTGTAAACGGGCTCGACCCCCTGGGCCTGTTTTTGAGCATCGGGATTTTTTTCATCCTCTCAGGGATCTATTTCGGTATCACGGTGCCGGTCCAACCCATGAAGGTCATCGGCGCCTATGCCATTGCCACATCGCTTAGCGCAGACCAGATTCTTGCCTCGTCTCTTCTCATGGGGGTTTTTCTTTTGATCGTCGGGGTGACCGGGGCAATTGATCTGATCCGAAAAGCCACGCCGCAGTCGGTCATCCGGGGGGTTCAGCTTTCCACGGGTGCGCTTCTGATTTCCGGCGGCATCAAGTTCATCATCGGAACATCACGGTTCCAGGAAATCCACGACGCAGTGGAGCCATACCTGGCCTTCCAGACCATTGGTCCGGTTCCGATCAGCTTGATCATCGGCGGTATCGCCGCAGTTATAACCCTTCTTTTGCTGGACAACAAAAAATTCCCAGCAGGCCTGATCGTTGTGGCCGGCGGCCTTGCAGCCGGCCTGGCCCTGGGGGCAAGAGTGGATTTCGGAAATGGCGGAATCGGGTTTCACGTGCCGGAGTTGTTTGCCTTCGGACTGCCGGGAAAGGTTGATTTCACATTTGCCCTATTTGCCCTGGTTCTGCCCCAGCTTCCCATGAGCCTGGGCAATGCGGTGCTTGCATATACGGATCTTTCCAGGGAGTATTTCGGAGAGCGATCCAAAAAGGTAACCAACCGGAGGGCCTGCATCAGTATGGCACTCGCCAATTTCATGAGCTTCTGCCTGGGCGGGATGCCGCTTTGCCACGGTGCTGGCGGACTGGCCGCGCATTACCGGTTCGGGGCGCGGACAGCCGGCTCTAACCTGATGATCGGCCTGATCTTTGCCGTGCTGGCGCTCGTGCTGGGCGAAAACATCATCAGCGTGCTGAACCTGCTGCCCATGGCCATTTTAGGCGTTTTGCTGGTGTTTGCCGGATCTCAGCTCAGCCTGACCATTATGGATCTTACCAGCCGTAAGGATTATTTCGTGGCCACCCTGATTCTGGGTATTACCCTGGCATCTAACCTGGCTGTCGGTTTTATTGCCGGGATGGTCGTGGCTTGGATACTGAAGTGGGACAGACTATCGGTTTAGGTCAAATCATGTGTTGTAAAAAAGATATAGATGACATACTCGGACAGGTGCAATTGTGTAAAAGTACCGGGCATATGCGACGGCTGCTGGATACAGCCATGCAATGCCAAAATTGCCGGGAAACCATACAGACCTACGGAGAAAGCATATACAATTGCAGATGCCGCAATAATTTTCGTATGGAACTTCAAAAAATGCTTTTCTCAATCCAAAGAAACGATTGATTTTTTCAGCCGGCAAAGCAGGAACAAATGCATCCATCCATTCTTGTTGAAAATCTTTCCAAGCGTTTTGAAAATGTGGCGGCGCTCTCAGAGGTTTCTTTTTCCGTGGGCAGGGGCGAACTATTTGGCTTTTTGGGGCCCAATGGCGCGGGCAAGACCACCACGATCAATATGTTAACCGGCCTGGCCCGCCCGGACACGGGCACAATCCGGATTGCGGGAATTGACTGCACACAGAAAAACCGGCAGGCCCAGCATTTGATCGGTGTGGTCCCGGATGAAAGCAATCTGTATCCCGAGCTTTCGGGTTTTGACAATCTTTGCTTCTGTGCCGCACTATACGGAATGGCAAAGCCGGACAGGCAGCGTCGGGCACGTGAGCTGCTGGCCGACTTCGGCCTTAAAGACGCGGCAGACCGTCGGTTTTCCGGATATTCCAAGGGCATGAAGCGCAAGCTCACCATTGCCGCAGGCATTATACACCAGCCGGAAATTCTTTTTTTAGACGAGCCCACCACCGGCATTGATGTTGCCAGCGCCCGGCATCTGCGTCAGTTAATAGACGACCTGCACCAGGGCGGCACCACCATATTTCTGACCACTCATTACATCGAAGAAGCCGAGCGACTTTGCGACCGCATTGCCTTTATCGTCGCAGGCCGCATCGTGGAAATCAGCAGCGTGGCTGACCTGCTCCAGCCCCTGCAGGCAAAACACGTGGTGGAAATTGCCTGCGAAAACCCGAATGACGGCATAACTGACCGGCTTTCCGGAGCCTTTGCCGGATTGGCGTTTTCATCCCCGAAACAGGGCCTCATCCGGGTGGAGGCGGACAAACCGGTCAAGGCCGGCGCAATTGTCCATTTTCTGGAAGAACAGGGATTTGAAGTGTCAGAGGCAAAAAAAATCAAACCGTCTCTGGAGGAGGTTTTTGTCCGGATCACCGGCATTGAGGCCAATGCCCTGGAAAACGGGAATCAAAAGGGAAACCGTATGAAATGAAAGCCTGGACTGCTTTTTTCAATATCGTTTTAAAAGACATGCGGACCTATTACCTAAAACCGCCCAATATCAGCTGGGGACTTATTTTCCCCCTGGCCTGGACAGGCATGTTTTTCATAAAATCAGGAAGCGGTCTTGGCACCATCCCCACGCTGCTGCCGGCAGTGGTGGCCGTATCCATCCTGTTTGGCACCACCTCCATGCTGGCTGTGACCGTAACCTTTGAAAAAAAGCAGCGCTCCTTTGAACGGCTGCTGCTGGCCCCGATTTCCCTGGAACTGCTGATGCTGGCCAAAACCGGCGGAGCCATTTTGTTTGGCACGGCAAACGCTTTTGTGCCGGTGATCATGGCCGCCTTTTTAATGGACATGTCCGAAGTGGTCTGGGCCGCATTTGTGCCGGCTGTGGTCATGATCGCCGTGGCATCCACATTTCTGGGGCTTTTTATTGCCGTGGCCGTCAGCGAGGTATTCGAGGCCCAGACCTTTTCCAACTTTTTCCGGTTTCCCATGATTTTTCTCTGCGGCCTGTTTTTCCCCATCGCGCATCTGCCATTTTTTTTAAAGCCCGTCTCCTACGTCCTGCCCCTGACCTACGGGGCGGACGTGCTCCACGGGGCCGTGCACGGAGCCCACATCATGCCCTATTGGCTGGATCTGTCCATACTGGCGGCCTTCTGCATCGGGCTGTTTATGTTGAGCCTTCGCAATATCAAAAAACACTGGATTGCCTGAACCGGCGGCCACAGCCAGACGCCGGCATAAACCCAAAGCGGATAAACCATGAAAACCAGATCGGTCCTGATTGCGCTTTTGCTCATATTTGCCGCTGCCGCCGGCGCCTATGTTCTCTACTCCATCTTCTCCGGAAGCCCGGACAGCAAAGAATCGGCCAAACCCAAAAAAATCCCGGTAGTGGAAACAGCCGCAGCCGTTGAGACCACAGTCTTTCAAAAACTGGATCTCACCGGCTCCGTAGAGGCCTACCGCGTGGCCCACCTGGCATCGCCTGCCGAAGGACCGGTGGAAAATATTTTCGTGCGCGAAGGCGACCGGGTCCGCGCCGGTGACCAGCTTGCGCTGATCGGCCGGAGGCAGGGCGCTGAGGCCCGGATTGCCTTTCTTCTGGAAGAAGTCAAAAAAGAAGAGGCCAATTTGGGCCGGACGCGCAGGCTGGTGGAAACCAGCGCACTTGCCAAAGAAAGGCTGGATCAGGCCCGGGCTTCTTGTGAAAGTGCCCGGTCACAGCTGGTTCAGGCACAAGAATCAGCAATGGATCACACTGTATCCGCCCCGTGGGATGGTGTGGTCTCGCGCCTGGAGGTCAAAACAGGCGAATTTGTGGCCCCGCGCACCATGCTCATGGAACTCTATGATCCCGATTCCCTGGTGATCCGCGCGGCCGTGCCGGAGCGATACGCCGCACAGATCCATCCGGACATGGACGTGGAGATCCGTCTGGACGCGTTTTCCGGCAAAACCTTTCAGGGGCGCATCCAAAAAGTCTATCCCTACCTGGATGCCCGGCTGCGCACCCGGACCGTGGAAATCGTTCCGGAAAAGGCGATTGATCTGCTTCCCGGCATGTTTGCCCGCCTCCAGATCATCCTCAAAAAGCACGACAATGCCGTGGTGGTGCCAAAAGATGCGGTCTTCTCCGATTCAGAGGGCCCGGCCGTATTTGTGGTCAAAGACCAGAAAGCGGTCAAACGCCGGGTCAAAACCGGAATCACGGAAAAGCAGGGAATTGAAATTACCAAAGGCGTTAATCCAGATGATCAGGTGATTGTGGCAGGCCGTCAAAAGCTGAAAAACGGAGATGCGGTCGCCCTGACAAAAGGCCGGACCCAATGAAAATAACGGCCTATGCGGTTTCCCGAAGACTTGCCGCAGGCGCCATTGCCGCAGCCCTTGTGGTACTGGGCCTCTACGGCCTTTGGCGGCTGCCGGTGGATTATCTGCCGGATATCACCTACCCCCTGGTGAAAATACAGATCCAGTGGCCCGCAGCCATGCCCGGGGAGATCGACACCGAGATCGCCGATCCGGTGGAGCGCCTCATGGCCACGGTGGACCGGCTGGACTATCTGGAATCTTCCTCAATGGAGGGGATTTATTCCCTGGACGTGCATTTTGAGTACGGGGCAGACATTGACGTGGCATTCCAGGACGTGCTGGCTGCCTTAACCCGGGCTGAACAACATCTTCCAGATGACATTGAAGCCCCTTACGTATTTAAGGCAGATCCCTCCCAGCTCCCGGTGATGCAGCTCACCGTAAGCTCGGATCAATGGGACCCGGTCCGGCTTCGGGACTGGGCTGACAACTGGCTCCAGGACCGGATACTGGCGGTGCGGGGCGTGGCCGGCACGGAAATCATCGGCGGGCTTGAGCGCGAAATCCGCATTGAACTCGACCCGGCAGCCATGGAAAAACACCGGCTTTCCTTAAACGACATCATCGATCACGTGGGTGCGGAAAACCTGGAACTCACCGGCGGCCGGATCACCGAAGGCCCCAGGGAAATCATCGCCCGGACAATGGGCGAATATGAAACCCTTGAAGACATCGGCAGTGTGGTGTTGATCCGGGATGAGCACCGGAAAGTCTTTCTCCGAGACATTGCCCGGGTGACAGACAGCCACGAGGACCAACGGGTCATCACCCGGTTTAACGGCGGGCAGTGCGTCAAAATTTCAGTTCTCCAGGAAGCCGAAGCCAACACCGTGCAAACCGCAGACAACGTGGCCCGGCTCCTGGAAGAGCTCAAACCCGAACTGCCCGAAGGCCTCAGGATAGGCTATGTGGAGGACCAGGCGGTTTACGTGCGCCAGGCCCTTACCGGTGTCCGCAACGCCGCCATTGCCGCAGCGGTTTTGCTGATCATCGTGGTCTACCTGTTTCTGGGCAGTGCCAGGCAGGTTTTGATCATGGTCATTGCCCTGCCCCTGACCCTGGTGCTCAATTTCGGGCTCATGAAGCTTGCCGGGTTTTCTCTCAACATGTTCTCCCTGGGCGGACTGATCGTGGCCATCGGCGTGGTACTGGACAATTCCATCGTGGTGGTGGAAAACATCTCCCGGCTCCGGCGTGAATCTTTAGAAAACAGCACCACCGCCACCGCCGTGGCCGCCGTCGATGAAGTGGGCCCGGCCCTGGTGGCGGCCACCCTTTCGTTTCTGGCCCTGTTTGTGCCCTTTCTCATTGTTCCCGGCCTGATCAGCCTGCTTTTCCGGGAACTCATCCTGGTGATTTCCGGCATCGTGGTCATCAGCCTGGCGGTTGCCGTGACACTAACGCCCATGATCACCACCCTTTTGCTTGGCAAAACCCGGCCCGGGGATGAATCCGGGTGGTTTGCAAAAATGTTTTCAGGCTTTACGGAAATCTACGGCCGGGTGCTGACCCGGGCGCTTATGCGCCGGAAAACCGTGATCGGGGTTTTTCTCATAATCCTGGCAGCTGCTTTTTTTCTGACCGGACGGCTGGGCGGGGAATTTCTGCCCCTGATTGATGACGGCCGCATCATGGTCAAGGTAAAAATGCCCACAGGCGCATCCGTACACGAAACCAACCGCGTGCTGGGAAGAATCGAAAAACAGGTGACAGATGATCCGCGGGTTGAAAGCACCTTTGCCCTGGCCGGCGGCCAGGTCAAGGGGTTGACCACCTTTGAGGTGGCCAATGAGGGGCAGGTGGACATCCAGCTCGTGGCCCGGGCCCAAAGGAATATCAGCACCAGGGATTATGTGGCTTTTCTGCGCAAAAGCCTTGCCGGCATCCAGCCGCCCGGGGGACAAATTATGGCCCGTCAGATGCCCATCAAGGGCATCAAGGGCCTGCGGGCCGCAGATGTCATCGTCCAGGTCCGGGGCCGGGATATGGAGATCCTCGAGGATCTGGCCGGCCGCACGGTGGCGGCCGTCCGGGGAACAGATCAGTTTGAAAATGTCTCCATCTCCATGGACCGGACCAAACCCGAGTATCAGGCACGCGTGGACCGGACAAAGGCATCCGAGCTGGGAATTTCTGTTGCAGACGTGGCCCGGTCTCTGCGTTCCCTGATCACCGGGGCCGTGCCGACCCGGTTCCGCGACGGAACAGAATACTACGATATCCGGGTTTTGGTCCCGGAAACAAGCCTGACCAGCCGCCAGAATGTAGAAAACCTGATTGTCCGCGCAAACGAAGACGGCACAATCCGGCTCAGAGACATTGCTGATGTAACCGCCGCCTCCGGCCCGGTGGAAATCATCCGGGAAAACCAGGTCAAACAGATCACCGTGGAGGCGGATATGGCCGGCGGTGATCTGGCCGGCGGGGTCGCCGGGCTGCAAAAAGCCCTTGAACAGATTGCCCGGCCGGCGGGCTATGGCTTTGACTTTGGCGGAAATGCGGAAATGATGGCGGACATGAAAAATACAGTGTTTGCCGTGCTCGGCTTTGCCCTGTTTTTCTCATTTATCGTGCTGACCGTGCAGTTTAACAGCATCCGGCTGCCGGCTTTGATCCTTGCCTGCGTGCCGGTCTGCCTGGCCGGCTCGGTGTTTGCCATGCATGCCGCAGGCCTGCCCCTGGGGGCCACGGTGATCATCGGCGTGCTGGTGGTGGTGGCCGCAACGGTCAACGACGGGGTGCTGCTGTTGACCCATGCCGGCGATCTGCAAGACCGGCAGGGACTGGCCGCCGGGGCCGCGGTAACCGAGGCGGCCAAAATCCGGCTGCGCCCCCGGATCATGACATCTGTCACCACCATGATGGGATTTGTTCCCCTGGCCGCCAACATGGGCGAAGGCGGCGACATGCTCCAGCCCATGGCCGTTGCCGCCATCGGCGGCCTGGGCATGGAAATCATCGTCGCCCTGTTTCTGATGCCCTGTCTCTATACCCTGGCCCACAGATAACAACCATGAGGCTCTCGTAAAAAACCTTTTACCGCGTCCGCTGTTGTTGCAGGAAGGAAGCCCTGCGGCCGGGGTTTCAGTTTTTTCGCTCCTGACCGTTTACGGATTCATCAAATGCCTTCGCTAAAATTTCAAAAACTCGGCCCGCCGGCCTCAAACAGTTTGAAATTTTTACGCTCCGGCATTTGCTGAATTTTTCCGTAAACGCTCAATGTCGCTTCAAAAACTGAAACCCCGGCCTTGGACTTCCTTGGAAGGCTTAATACAGAGATCATAGCGAAACCAGAAAAGAACGAAACCTGTTAGATTTACTTAACACTTAATCACTTAAAACTTAACACTGCCTGTAAAAAATACTTTTTACAGGCTCATCAACCATTTCTGTTTTAAAAATCTGAAACCCTCGGGTGCAAATCAGATAATGCCCGCCATCAGGCAGACGGAAATGCCCAGCAGCAAAACGCCGGCAATGGTTTGAACTGTCGTCATGGTGACCTTGTGCATCCAGCGCTTGCCGATGATCACACCGATAAACGCAGCCCCTGTTCCAGCGCCGATCAGGGGCCATTGTTCTGCACCGATGGGACTGGCGGCACCTGCGGCCAAAAACAAAAACCCATAGGCAACAATCCGTGCCATGTCCACCATAAAACCGATAAAAGCATTGGTGCCCACAAAGGCCTCTGTAGAGACCCCTGTCTTTAGCAAAAAGGCCGATCGCAGTGCCCCCTGGTGGCCGGACAGGCCCCCGAAAAAGCCGGACAGCAGACCGCCCCACAAAAGGTGCCGGCGGTCGATCTTTAACTTCCGAAGCAGGGGAAGCAGCTCAAACATGGCAAAAATGAGCACCAAAATCCCCATCACCAGCTTGACCGGTGTGATCACGGCGGTTTTCGCGCCGATGGAATAGGTGGCCAGGGCGTCAAAGCCCGATACATAGCCAAGTGCGGCGGCTCCGGCAAACGCGGCTATGATGGCCGGCATGCCGAAGCGCAGCACAAGCTCGCGGTCGGCATGCCGGCCCACCATCAGGACCTTAAAAATATTGTTGGCCCCGTGCACCACCGCTGTTGCCGCCACTGCCACATGCACGGGAAAAAAAACGGCAAATACGGGCATCAGCAGGGTGCCGAGGCCGAAGCCGGAATAAAGGGTGAGCCCGGACACAAAAAGGGCCGCCCCGCAAACCACAAGATAAATCATTGCTCCATGACCTCCTGGTAAAGCTCTTTGATTTTTTCCCGCATGCGGTTTAAACGTTCTCTGCCCTCAGATGTGATGCGGCAATATTTCAGCTGTTTGCAAGCCACCGTGCAAATTTCGCAGGTCAAAAATCCGCCGGCCGCCATGGAGGTGGTCGTTCAGATTCGGACAGGTCCCTTAACTCCGTTAATCCATGGTCTGAAAATGCGTTTTTCAACGTTCCCGGAGCTGCCTGATTTCTTCCGGGATGGCCGTATCACTCAAGACCATATCGGGCATGTGATGTTTTTTGAGTTCAGGGATATGCACAAAGTATTCAATGAGCTGGGCTTTTATGAATTCCGGCCTGATGTCCGGATGATAGCTGGCCCGGCTGTGGTATTCCTTTAACAGCGTTGAGCCGCTTTTCACCTGGATAACGGTTTCAAACTCCAGTCCCATGACATCCAGGCCGGGCCTGTTATCGGTTACCCGGGTATACATCTCGACTTTATTTTTTCCGGTGCGAACCTTTTTGACCGCAATGGGCCAGTAAAGTTCCGGGTCCCAGACAAAACCCGGCTTCTTGGTGACTTTGGTTTTTTTCCGGCTGTCCATTTTTTCATAATCCAGATCAATTCCAAGATCCCGCTGAAGCAGCCCGGCGAGATCTTTCATGAATTTGGGTTCCGGCCTGTCGTTATACCGCCGGGTGGGGGCGTCCATGATGACCGGATAAACAAACTGAAAATCCTCTGTATCGCCAACGGCCGGAAAAGGCTGAACGATGAGCTCATTTCTGGCAAACTCGAAAGTTTTTGAATCCAGGCCACTGACAATCTGACCGGCTTCCGGACCTGAAACCGGTTTTTTGACCCCTCCGCATCCCGCCGCCAGGACAGCCAGCGCCAGGATCAAAAACATTGCTCTGATTTTCATGATGTTTCCTTTCTTTTCAAAGAATTTCCGCCAATTGTGAGCGATTTGCCAATTCCGGCTGAAAAAAACATTGCACACCAATATGATAAAATCGTAAAAACCTTTTTACAGAACCATCGGGCAATAAACATCAAAAAACAAAAAAATGCAAACACAATGGGCCGGCAGCGGCCTGGCCGGCTGAACAGACCCGGACAGGAATTGAATTGATGCGAATTTCCCTACACTTTATATGCCTGCTGGTGATTTTGTGCATATCATGTCCGGGATGCCGGTCGACTGCATTTGTTGATGTGCAAAACTATGTCCACGACAACTACGCGCAGTCATCTGATCCCGCATCTTCAGCCAAAGGCATTGATTTTGCTGTGCATTCATCCAATGCGCAATACGCTGTGCTCACAGAGGCACAGACCCCGGGGCACCCCGGGACACTGGCCGATACATGGTACGTGATCTGCGTGCGGAAAACACAAGGCCGCTGGCAGGTAATCTATGATCTGACCCGTTCGGATGTGCCGGCTGAAGCCGAACTCAAACACATCCGGCAAACCTTTCCCAAAGACTTTCCCAAAGCGCTTCTGCCCGCGTACTGGCAAAAACTGCTCAACGGGGCATAAAGCCGTTAGGTCCCCTCCGGCCTGCTGCCGCCGCTTCCGATCACAGCAGTGGCCCGGATTTCGCACAAAAGCTCGGGCATGACCAGTTCGGTGACCCCCACGGCCGTCCAGGCCGGAAAATCAGAAGGGATGAATTCGGCCTTAACCTTTAAAAACCTGCCGATTTCCTTCATGGCGGTGTGGTAGGTCACCAGTTCCACCACGTCTTGCATGCCTGCTCCGGCTTCTGCCAGAACATGCTGCAGATTGACAAAAGCCGCCCGTGCCTGGGCCTCGATGCCTTCGGCGGCCTTTCCGTTTTCGTCAATGCCCACCTGACCCGATACCCAGACCCTGTTTCCGGCGCGCACGGCCTGGGAGAACTGGAAGTGCCTGTAAATCTGCTCGGTTCCCGGGGGATTGATCAGGGTTTTTCCTGAAGATTGCATAAAAAAATACCTCCCTGGTCTAAAAAATGATCCTTGATTTCTTTTGTTTTGATAACTACGGACTTTGCTGCCAGATTTCGATCCGGTGGCCCTCCGGATCGTAAAAGTAAAACACCCGTGCGCCCCAGGGATGATCCCGGATATGGGTGGGCCCAAGACCGGATGCATTTATCTTTGCCCAGACCGGTTCAATGGCTTCGACTTCCAGGGCCAGGGTGATACCGGCGCCGCCGCAGCTTTTAACCGAAGCGCGGTTTTGATCGGCAATGCTCAGCCTGGCTCCGCCCGCCAGACAGAACTCCACAAACCAATCGTTTGCAAAATTGACAACCAGGCCGAGCCGGTCTTTGTAAAACAAAACGGTCTGAGACCAGTTTTTGCAGTAAAGGATTGTGTTTGCCGTTTTCAGAGCCTGGTCCATGACACACCCGCTTTCTGTCTTCTGATCTTCAAACTTGACATTTTATTTTCCAAACCACAAATAATAGCCCAATTTGTCCCAAAATACCAGGTTACATGGCTGTTTTTTCATATGCCGGGCAAACATGAGCAAAACTTTTCAGCAGAAAAATTTCCGGCTAAACCTATCAGCCTTCCCGGCCGATAGGTTTTTTTGCGCCGGCAAACCCTTAAAACCGGGGCCGGAGACTGATTGCCACCTGTTTCTGCCGTAAAGGAGCGAAATTACCCCATGAAGCTGCAAAATTTTTCCATCAAATTCAGAATGATTGTTTCCATCGGCATAGTTACGGCCATTGCATTTGCCGCAGTATCCGTCATAGTGGGACTCAAGTCCCGGAATTTGAGCCGCCGGCAAGCCACAGCCGCCACCCGGTACCAGGTACAAAATGCTGCTGAAAATGTGTCTGCCAACGTCGGCCGCGCTCTTCAAAGCGCCCGGATCATTGCCGCGAGCATGTCAGGGATTCAGGAGCAGGGCCAGATACCCTCCAGGGCGGCTGTTACAGCCATACTTCAACAGATCCTCAAAAAAAATGAGCAACTGCTTGGCGTATGGACCTGCTGGGAGCCGGATGCATATGACAAGGGGGATGCCGGGGTATCCCAGGCCCCATGGAACAGCGAGCAGGGACGGTTTGTCCCTTATGTATACAGGGAAGGCGGCCGGATTCAAACCATGGCATTAAACGACTACCTGGAGGCGGATTACTATCTCAGGGCCAAAAACTCCGGAGAGGAAACGGTTTTGGAACCGTTTTTATATGAAATCGGCGGAAGCGAGGTCCTGATGACCACACTTGCGGTTCCCATCAAGGCAAAGGGAAAAATCCTGGGTGTTACCGGTGTCGATCTTTCTCTGGATTTGTTTAACCAGATGATGGCGGAAACCGAACTGACCGGCAACGGGTATATGACACTTGTCTCACAGGGCCAACGGTTTATCGGCCATCCGCAGGCCTCCCTTGCCGGCAGGAAAGTCTCGGGCGTATATGACTGGTTTGATCAGCACTCCGAAAAAATTTCCTCCGGCCAGGGTTTTGTCACCACCAATGCGTCCGAAAAACTGGCAGGCGACGCCCTTCGGGTAGCAATTCCCTTCGAAATCGGCGATACCGGTGCCCGGTGGACAGCCATGGCCGCCATTCCCGTCAACTCCATTCTCGCAGAGGCCAATCAAATGGTGCGCCTGACGGTAATCATTGGCGGCATCGCTTTTATGTGCGTTCTGAGCCTGGTCTACCTGCTGTCAGCATCCATTGCCAATCCGATTCAAAAAATCGTGGAAGGGCTGCACAAAGGCTCCGAACAGGTGGCCTCGGCTTCCAATCAGGTGGCGGCATCCAGCCAGTCCCAGGCGGAAGGCTCCAGCCAGCAGGCCTCCAGCCTGGAAGAGACATCTTCTTCACTGGAAGAAATTGCGGCCCAGACCCGACAAAATGCGGAAAACAGCCGGCAGGCCGATTCAGCCATCAAGGAAACCGCTGCAGTTGTGGACTCCGGAGTGGCGTCCATGGAAGAAATGAATTCAGCCATTGGCGGAATACAGCAATCAGCTCAGGAAACTTCCAAAATCATTCAAACCATAGATGATATCGCTTTTCAGACCAATCTGCTGGCCTTAAACGCGGCTGTTGAGGCTGCCCGCGCCGGGGAATCGGGCAAAGGCTTTGCCGTGGTGGCCGAAGAAGTGCGCAATCTGGCGCAGCGCAGCGCCGAGGCGGCCCAGAACACTTCCCAGCTAATTGAAAAATCCCGGGACAATGCGGAAAACGGCGTAAAAGCGGCAGAAGAAACCGCCGGCCAACTGCGCTCCATCAAGGAGAGCACCGGGCAGATCATCTCCCTGATTTCCGAGATTGCCGCAGCCTCCAGGGAGCAGTCCGAGGGTGTTGAACAGGTCAACACCGCGGTTTCGGAAATGGACAAGGTCGTCCAGCAGAATGCCGCCGACTCCGAGGAGTCGGCCAGTGCCGCCCAGCAGCTGTCCTCCCAGGCCACTGAAATGGACCGGCTGGTGATCCGGCTCAGACAAATTGTCCACGGCAAAAGAAAATCAGATGCGCAATACCAGGCGGCCGGCACACCGGATTCATGAACCCAACACTGTCGGCGGAAACCATCATTTCAACGGATCAGGCAAGCCCGAGACATCCAAAACAGCCTGCCACTGCTCCGGGGTGACCGGCTGGACCGACAGCCGGTTGCCCTTTTTCAGCACCGCCATTTTCGAAAGCACGGGGTGGCTGCGAAGAAAATTTCGGTCAAAGGGCTCGGGCAAACAAGCCAGGTATTGGATATCGACCATGAACCATCTGGGATTGTCTGCAGTTGCTTTGGGATCATAGTGGTCTGATGCGGGGTCCTGGGCCGTGTGGTCCGGATAGCCTTCCCGGACCACCTTTGCCAGGCCCGCGATGGCGGGTTTGGCAATGTTGCTGTGATAAAACAGCACCCCGTCTCCGGCCTTCAGTTCATCGCGCAAAAGGTTTCTGGCCTGGTAATTGCGCACCCCGTCCCAGGCGGCAGTCTGGTTTTCGGAATTTTTCAGGTCTTCGATGGAAAAGGCACCGGGCTCGGACTTCATGAGCCAGTAGCCCGGCCGGCGTTTCTGTATCACGGATTTTCTCCTTCTGGCCTGGAACCGGTTTTTCAAATCTTCTGTGACCACAGCCGTGCGGGCCGCAACAACGGCCGTACGCATCAAATGCGGTCCAATAAAGTTTTAGCATATCACAGCTCAGCCCGCCCGCACAACGAAACCGCGACTTCCCGCCAATTTTTAAAATCGTTATGACCGGGCAAACACCGGGCGGTTTTCCCGCTGAAAACAGTCCGTTTTCACTCGGATTTTTCAGCATCCGGAACCGATTGCGCCTGTTCCAGGAAACTGTTGTAATATTGCCACCCCCCGCCCAGTGCCTTGTAGAGACGGGCCAGTTCAGAGGCCACCTGTCCTTTGGACCGGATGCGCTCGTCTTCGAGTTCCAGCAGGGAACGCTGGGCGTCGAGCACGTTATAAAAATCCGCAAGCCCGGCTTTATACCGGTCCCGTGCCAGAAACTCGGTGCGCCGGGCCGCGTCAACAGCCTTTTCCAGTGATGCCTGCCGCATCTGCTCCCTGGCATAGGCGGTCAGGGCGTCCTCTATTTCCTGTCGGGCGTTTAGCACCGCGGACTTATAGGCAATCAGGGCCTGCTTCTGCTTTTCTGTCTGCAAATCAATGTTTAGCCGAAGGGCCCGGCCATGGAAAATGTTCCATGACACCCCGGGCCCCACATTCCAGAACCGGCTTCCGGCATCCAAAAAATCGCTGCCCGAGTCCAGGGCCTCCAGCCCGATGGTTCCCAACAGGCGAAACTTTGGATACAATTCCGCAGTGGCCGCACCGATCCGGGCGGTCTGGGCCGCCACCTGCCGTTCGGCCTGCCGGATATCGGGCCGGCGGCGCATGGCATCGGCCGGAATCCCCACCGCCACATATTTCGGGACTGCGGGAACCGAACGCTTTGGCGCAAGCTTTTCATCCAGGGCGCCCGGCGACTGACCCAGCAGCACGGCCAACCGGTTTTTGGCGGTGGTCAGCCCGGTTTCCAGCCTTGATATCACAGCACGGCTGCTTTCCAGATTCCTGAGCGCCTGCTGCACGGCCAGTTCATCCACCAGCCCGGACTGATACCGGGAATTGTTTAATGCATAGGTTTTTTTCTGGATTTCAATGTTGGCCCGGGTGACATCAAGCCGCTGCTGATAGGTCCGGACCTCGATATAAGTTACGGCCACTTCAGCCATCAGGCTTGTGAGCACATCCTGCAGATCCGCCCGGCTGGCCTCGACTTCGGCCTGGGCGGCCTGAACCGAACGCCGGATTCCGCCGAAAAGATCCAGTTCCCAGGAAACGTCAAAACCGGCCATGTAATAATCTGTTTCCTCTCCGGCATAACTCGCGGGCATGGCCTCGCTGCCGCGCTGCCGCTGCACCTGCCCGCTGCCGTCCATGCCCGGATACAGGTCAGATCGGCTGATGCCCCTTCTGATCCGGGCCTGACGAAGCCGGGAAAGGGCGGTCCGGATTTCCAGATTGCCCTCCACTGCCTTTTGTTCCAGCTCACTTAACACCGGATCACCAAATACGTCCCACCATTGAGACAGGGTGTCGGATTCTGGCCGGGTGGCCGCCAGGCCCTTTTCCATGCGGGCCTCCCAATTTTCCGGGGATTCGGGCGTCACCTTTTTGTAATCCGGTCCCACCATGGCGCAGCCTGCGGCAATCAATGGAATCAATACCATCAGGCAAAACAGCCGCCGCATATTTTGCAGCCTCCCGGGGCCATCGTCATTTTTGATACGTGAATTCATACAAAAACCTCTTATCCGTTCAATCGCGTTGATCCGCATGATTTATCTCAATTGTCTTTCCAGTTCTGCCATTTTTCCCCAAGCCGCTGAAACAGGTAGTAGAGCGTGGGAATAATGAGAATGCCCAGGGTGGTGGCCGCGATCATTCCGGAAAACACAACAGTGCCGATATGCCGGCGGCTGGCCGCCCCGGCCCCCGTGGCAACCACCAGCGGGGCCACGCCCAAGATAAATGTCAGGGCGGTCATGAGCACCGGCCGGAAACGAATGGCCGCGCCGTCAATGGCCGCCTGGTAGGTTGAAGCCCCCTGGTTCTTTCGGTCCCTGGCAAACTCCACGATTAAAATGGCATTTTTGGCGGCCAGGCCCACAAGCAGCACCATGCCGATCTGGGCGTAGATGGACATCGGATATGATGCGACCCACAGGCCCACAAAGGCGCCGAGCGCGGCCACAATCACCGAAAGAACAATGGAAACCGGCAGATTCCAGGACTCATACAAGGCCGCCAGAAACAGGTAGGCAAAAACCAGGGCCAGGGCAAACAAAAAACCCACGGTGCCGCTGGCCTTTTGCTCCTGGTAAGACATGGTGGACCATTGAAATGAATAGCCTTCGGGCAGGTTGTCCCGGGCCAGCCGCTCCATTGCCGCCATGGCCTGGCCGGATGAATAGCCGGCTGCGGGCTCGCCTTTTATGGCGGCACTGGAAAACTGGTTATAGCGGTTGATCACCCTGGCCCCGAGCACGGTGGACATGTCGATCAGATTTTCCACCGGCACTTCTCTGCCCTTGCTGCTGGTCACATACAGGTCCTGTATATCTTCCATGCCGGCCCTGTAGGCGGCCTGGGACCGGGCCTTTACCTGATAGGTCCGTCCGTACAAGTTAAAGTCATTGACATAGCTGGAGCCCAGCTGCTGGCTGAGGGTGGAAAACAGCCGGCTTACCGGTACGCCCAGTTCCTCCATCCGGGTCCGGTCCAGATCGAGATGGATCTGGGGCGTATCTGCAGAAAAGGTGGTATACACCCGGGAAAGGGAAGGCTCCTGGTTGGCTGCTGCTGCCAGGCCCATGGCCACCGAGGCCAGTTCCCGGGGGGATTGGTCCCGGGTGGCCTGAAGCCGGAAGTCAAACCCGCCCGTGGTGCCCAGGCCCTGAATGGGCGGGGGCACAAACGGGCGAATGTTGGCGGTGGTAACCGAGTTGAGTTCCATGGCCGCCTTGCGCACCAATTCGTTAATATGCAGTTCCGGCGTTCTTCGCTCTTCCCAGGGATCGAGATCGGCAACCACAAAGGCCACATTTTCCGCCTTGCCGCTGAGCATGCTGAATCCGTTGACAGCAATGGCATACTCGATTCCCTCCATGTCCAGAAGCTTGTCTGTAATCTTTTCAGTAACCTTGCCTGTTCGCTGAATAGTTGCGCCTTCGGGCAGTTCTACATCAATGAGAAATCCGCCCTTGTCCTCCTGGGGCAGAAACGCGCCCGGAATATGCCCGGAAAACAGCCAGGCCCCCGCACATACCATCAAAAACAACACAATGCCAACTGCCAGGTGCCGGACAAGCCAGCCCACAACCCAGGTATAGGCAAACCGGCCCCGGGCCAGAGATGCATTAAACCAGCCGAATGGTCCGCGCGTATGCGGCTTTGGGGGCTTTAGCAATACGCTGCAAAGCGCGGGGCTCAAGGTCAGCGCACAAATTGCCGAAATCACTACTGAAACACATAAAGTAATGCCGAACTGCTTGTAAAGAAGTCCGGTAATGCCCGGCATAAAAGCCACGGGCACGAATATGGCCAGAAGAACCAAAGTAATGGCAATAATCGGGGCCGTGACCTGGGACATGGCTTTGAAGGTCGCCTCATTGGCCCCGAGGTTTTCTTCTTCCATGATGCGATGGACATTTTCCACCACCACGATGGCATCGTCGACCACCAGGCCGATGGCCAGTATCAGGGCAAACAGGGAAATGGTATTGAGGTTAAAGCCCATGGCCAGGAGCACTGCAAATGTGCCGATAATGGAAACCGGCACGGCTGCAGCGGGTATGAGCGTAGCCCGGACATTTTGCAGAAAAACAAAAATCACCAGCACCACCAGCAGGAAGGTCAGCCCCAGGGTAAAAACGATCTCTTTGATGGTTTCAGACACATATTGGGTTGTGTCATAGGGAATGACATAGTCCAGGTCCCCGGGCATGCTCTGTGCCCGGCGTTTGAGCTCGGCTCTGACCGCGTCCATGGTTTCAAGGGCATTGGCATCCGAAGACCTGTAGAGTGCCACGTTGATGGCCGCCTTGTTGTTAAAGTTGCCGGCTGCACTGTAATCCTTGCTGCCCAGCTCTACTTCGGCAACATCTTTGACCTGGACCAGCCCGCCTTTTTCATTGCTCCGGACAACGATGTTTTCAAATTCCGCAACATCCTGAAGCCGTCCCCGGGCATTGAGGGTATACTGCATGTCCTGGCCGGAAACAGCAGGGGCCGTGCCCACAGAGCCCAGGGTGGCCTGAATATTCTGCTGCCGGATGGCGGCAATCAATTCATCCGGACTCATCCCAAGGGAAGAGAGCTTGTCCGGATCCATCCAGATGCGCATGCTGTATTCAGACTCGCCGAAAATAAATACGTCACTGACCCCGTCGACCCGCTGCAGGGCATCCTTGATGGTCCGGCTCACGTAATTGCTGATAAAAAGACGATCCCGGGTACCATCAGGAGAAATAAAAGCAATCATGCCCAGCATGTCCGAGGACCGGCGCCGCACATCAATGCCCTGATCCACAACTCCCTGGGGAAGCCGGGATTCGGCAAGCTGGAGGCGGTTTTGCACATTGACCTGGTCGATATCCGGATCTGAGTCCACGTCAAAGGTGATCTCCAGGGAATACTGCCCGTCATTGCTGCAGTCCGATTCCATGTAGAGCATGTCTTCAACCCCGTTCATCTCCTGCTCAATCGGGGCGGCCACCGTGTCCTTGACCACCTGGGCGCTGGCGCCGGGATACACGGCGCTTACCCGGATGACCGGAGGCGTGATCGAGGGATATTCAGCCACGGGCAGGGCAAATACCGCGATAAGTCCGGCCAGGGTGATCACAATGGAAATAACCATGGCCAGCCTGGGCCGCTGGATAAATATATTGGAAAACATATCCTAAAAGTCCTCTTTTTCATCAGTCCGGGTCTTGACGCGGATTCCGGGCGACACCTTCTGGATCCCCTCAACAATCACGGTTTCCCCCTGGCTGAGTCCGGATTGGACAATCACCTTATCGCCAATGACCGGACCGGTTCCAATACGGCGTTTTTCAACCCCGGCGTTTTGATTCACCACAAAAACAAAGCGGCCGTCCCGGTCCTGCTGCACTGCCCGCTGCAAAACCGCAGGCTGCATATCCGGCTGATCCGGCTGCACAAAAACATTGACATACCGGCCCGGCACCAATTGTCCTTCCGGATTGTCAAACCGGGCCCGAACCGCAATGGTGCCGGTTTCGGGATCCATCCGGTTGTCAATAAATTCAATTTTTCCTTCATGGGCATAATCGACTTTTTTGCCCGGAAACCGGACCCGAACGGTCAGTTCTTTTCCGTCCGGCGCTGCGGGTGTATCCGTATCCACATGATGGAGCATGTCCATGTTTGATTCATTCATGGAAAACACCACCCGGATTGGATCCATTCGGACAATTTCCGCCAGCGGCCCTGAAGAAGGGCCCACCAGGTCGCCCTGTTTGTAAAAACTCTGGCCGACCCGCCCCTTTATGGGCGCTTCAATGGTGGTATAATCCAGGTTTATTTCTGCCAACTCCAGGCCGGCCTCAGCCTCCTGCAGCCGGCCCCGGGCCAGATCCCTGGCTGCCCGGGCATCGTCTAAATCGGTTTTGGACACGCTTTCAGGCCGGGCCGACTGCAGACGGCCAAGCCGGGTCCGGGCCTTAAACAAATCCGCCTCGGCCTGGATTACCCCGGCTTTGGCTGAATCAACCCGGGTCTGATACGGCCCCTGTTCGATCACATACAAAAGCTGCCCTTTGTCGACAGCGGCGCCTTCACAAAAATTGACCTTTTCCAGGTAGCCCTCCACCCGGGCACGAAGATCAATGGATACAATGGCCTCCACATGGCCCACAAATTTTTCCGGCTTGCGGGCGTTTTCCAGGTCCACAGCCGCCACCTGCACCAGGGGCGGCGGGCCCTTGGGCCCCTGGTCTTCCGGGGCCGCCGAGCCGGAGACCGGAACCATGATCAAAGAAAAAATCAGAATCCACAAATCCGCTTTCATGTGCTGTATCCTTTCTGGTACGGGTATAGAATCATTTAAAACAAGTGTATGCCGTTTGCTTCCACAGGGTGTGGTGAACCAGTCCGTGCCGGGCAAAGCGCCTGGCGATGAGCAGACCGCAGTCGGTGCGGGCCATTACCTGAAATTCTGCTTTCCAGGCCAGGTGGACACAGATTTCGTTTTCCACCTCCAGGTTCCGGTAGCAGGCAAACCAAAGCGGTCCGGCAATTGCCCCCTGCTCCCGGAATGCGGCCATATCTTCCAGCAATTGCACACATTGGCCAAGCCTGGCAGTGCGCACGGTAATGGCTTCTATCCACATGGTTTTCCCCCTTTAAGGACATCTGTATAAGCACAGCCTGTGCCAAAACCAAAATAGTCTGCAGTATCAAGTGGTTATCAAAATATTTCATTAGAAGATTGACATTATAATGTGAAAAAAATACACTATGATGTAACTATTCTTTAATTTCACCAAATAATGTAAAAGAAATCCCATGAAACAATCCACTGAATCCTTTTTCCAGGAAGCGGTGCTGCGCATTTGCAGCAGCTTAGACATTGACAAGGCCCTGGACTCCTGCCTGAATTATTTGCAAAACTTCATTCCGGCCGACTCCATGCATCTTTCGGTGTATATACCGGATGTCCGGATGCTGCGATTTGTGGCTGTGGCCGGCGAAGCTCGGAGCAGACCCGCCGCAGACACCGTTCAGGCCCCGGCCATTGACTGGCAGGCACCTGAAAACCAGCGCCCGGGACTGCCGGATCTGCATGTGGTCAACAACCCGGGAAAAGACCCGAAAGTGGCATCCACACTGCAGCAGCTGCACCTGGATAGCAATTTTTCAGTCATGATCATGCGCCTGTCTCTGGATGATCGCTATATTGGCGACGTGGCGGTCCAGAGCCGGGGCACGAACCGCTATTCCGACGCCCATGGCCGGCTTTTTGTCCAGCTCCGGGACCCCATTGCCATTGCCCTGGCCAATGCACTCAAGCACCTGGAGGTTGTCCGCCTCAATGAAGTGCTGGCCGATGACAGCCGCTATTTCCAGGAAGAGCTCAGGGCCAAAAAAGGCGGCGAGATTGTGGGGGCGGATTTCGGGTTAAGCGATGTCATGCGTCAGGTCCAGCAGGTGGCCCGGCTCGACAACCCGGTCTTGCTCCTGGGCGAAACCGGCAGCGGCAAGGGAATGATCGCCGATACCATCCACAAGCTTTCCCACAGGTCCGCCGGACCCATGATCACCGTCAACTGCGGCGCCATACCCGGCTCTCTGCTGGAAAGCGAGCTTTTCGGCCATGAAAAGGGCGCGTTTACGGGGGCGGACCGGCAGCAGCGGGGGCGATTTGAACGCGCCCAGGGCGGAACCATTTTTCTGGATGAAATCGGGGAACTGCCCCTGCAGTTTCAGGCCAAACTGCTGCATGTGCTGCAGCACAGGGAAATTGAGCGCGTGGGCGGAAGCCGGACCCTTGCCCTGGACATCCGGATCATCGCTGCCACCAACCGGGATCTTGCCGGCATGGTCCGCACCGGGAAATTCCGGGAAGACCTGTGGTACCGGATCAATGTTTTTCCCGTCATGGTGCCGCCGCTTCGCCAGCGAAAAGAGGATCTTCCCGCCCTGGTGCATCATTTTTTGCAGCGCAAGTCCGCGGATTTAAAACTCCCGTTTCGCCCCCGGCTGCCCGCCGGCGCCCTGGACCGGCTCATGGCCCATGACTGGCCGGGAAACGTCCGCGAACTGGAAAACCTTGTGGAAAGAGCCCTGATCCAATCCACCGGAAGCCAGCTGGATATGGATTTGCTCACCGGCAATACCGGAGGCGCCCGCACTGCGGCGGCGGCCGGCGCCATAGATTCAAGCAAAGATTATCCCTCCCTGGATTCGGTATGCGCACACCACATTCGCCAGGCCCTTGACCGGAGCCGGGGAAAAATCAGCGGTCCGGGCGGAGCCGCCGAACTGCTCAAACTGCATCCCAACACCCTGCGCCAGCGCATGGACAAGCTAAACATCGCCTACAGGCGAAGGCGCTGATATTATGAAAACAGAAACATTCCACATCCCTGTTTTCCCTTTTTGAACTGCAGCGCATGTTCCGGAGTTGATTCGAACTTATGTTTGGAACATTTGTCCGAATTTTTTAAGCGAATTTTCCACCTCTCCAACTTATTTTTGACCCAAGTCAATGCGGACAGTATTTTTTGATGCGACAGAGCAAATACACTCTGTTTTTTGTGCACCCTGTGATTTTCCTTTTTTGAAAATCCACGCAAGACGGGAAAAAAGCTGGATGCGGTGAGAAAACAGGCGGCTGCATAGGTAAATGATCTACGTGCACGAAACTGCACAAGACGATTCAGACAGGACCGGCTCACGGGATGGGAGAACAGCTGCATCAGGAGATGAAAATCAAACCGGACATAGAGATCAAAAGGGTCTACAGCGAGGCTCAAACAGAAGACGGCTTCCGCGTCCTTGTAGACCGGGTATGGCCGAGAGGGATATCCAAAAAACAACTCGGGGCGGATCTGTGGTTAAAGGATGCAGCCCCGAGCACCGGACTTCGGAAATGGTTCGGACACGACCGGGACAGGTGGGAAGAATTCCAGAGGCGCTATTTTGCCGAGCTTGATGAAAAACCCGGGGTGATTGGGCAGCTTCTGGATCTAGCTGAAAAACAGCGGCTCACACTGCTGTTTGCAGCCCGGGACACAAAATACAACCACGCGGCTGCACTCACAACGTATCTGATTTCGGCAGCCGCAACAAAGCAATCGTCCGGGCAAAAAGAAAAAATCTCATGAACTTTTTCATCGATTGGAACAGATTTACACTGGAGGCATGTGATGCAGTTCAATAAAGATACGGGCACCTCGCCCGTGGATCTTGAAAACGAGGACATTATCGCTGCCATGAAGGAAATGCAGGGATATATCGATATCACGCCCGCGGACTTCATGGAGATTTACCGTGTCGCGTACAATCATGCAGTGGACCGGATCGCCCGGTCCATGCGCGCCAAAGACGTCATGACCCGGCAGGTGATCTGCGTCCATCCGGAGACCTCCCTGCTGGAAACCGCAGAGCGCATGGCTGCGGGCAACATTTCGGGCATTCCGGTTGTAAATGAAAAAAATGAAGTCCTGGGCGTGATTTCGGAAAAGGATTTTCTCGAAAAAATGGGAGCTGAGCCCTCGGGCTCATTTATGGGTGTTATCAGCCAGTGCCTGAAAAACAAGGGATGCGTGGCGCTTCCCATCCGGGGCAAAACCGCGGCCGACATCATGTCCGTCCCGGCGGTGACCGTGGAACCGGAACGGCCCCTGTCGGAGATTTCTCAATTGTTTGTCGAAAAACAAATCAACCGGGTGCCGGTGGCAGGCCCGGACGGAAAAATTGCAGGCATTGTCAGCCGTGCCGATATGGTGAAATCATTTTTTGCAAAGGTTTGTTAAAGGAAAAATCATGCAGTATTTCAAAAAAATGAAAGGTGTTACCACAAGTCCCCCCAGAGTCAGCTTTTCGGAAATGCTCTGGTCATGGGCGGGATCATTTCTGGGCATTGCGGCAGTCGCCCTGGTTCACCACAAAATACTGGCAGAATCGGATCTGGTGATGATCATCGGCTCCTTTGGCGCGTCTGCGGTGCTGATCTACGGCGCCATCCGAAGCCCCCTGGCCCAGCCCAGAAACCTCATGGGCGGGCACATGATTTCCGCTGTGATCGGGGTGGCGGCATTCAAACTGCTTGGGGCCAGCATGCCCCTGGCTGCAGCTGTTGCGGTTGCCACGGCCATACTTGCCATGCATGCCACCAAAACCCTGCATCCCCCCGGCGGGGCCACTGCCCTGATCGCGGTGATCGGGAGCAGCAAAATCCATGCCCTGGGCTTCTGGTACGTGCTGCTTCCCGCCGGCCTCGGAGCTGTTGTGATGCTGGCAGTCGCCCTCCTGGTCAACAATCTCGCCCCCCGCCGCCGTTACCCGGAGTTCTGGTTGTAAAAACAAAAAAATCAAATATCTTTACATCCGGGTGATTTGAGGCTATAGTTTTTTGAAGTAGCAAAATATTTCTATCCTTTTGAAAACAACTGGTCCCAGCTGTTAGCATTCTGTTTTTTTTATAAATTATCTTCAATTTTTTACCGGAACGACAACCGGCAGCAGCAGAATCCCGGCCAGCCGTTTTTCCCGTCCAAAATCTGCAGCGCCGCAAGAAACAACCCTTTGTGAGCCGTAACGCACGCCAACATGAACCCGACTCAAAATGAAAAGGGGGTATGAATGGAAGAAATTCTTGGGATGATCAGCAGTTTTGTCTGGGGACCTGTAACAATCGTTCTTCTGGTCGGCACAGGAATTTTGCTGACAATCGTTGTTCCGCTGATTCAGCTGCGCAAGTTCGGCTATGCCTGGAAACTGATCTCCGGCAAATATGACGATCCAAAGGACAAGGGAGAAATCAGTCATTTCCAGGCCCTGACAGCAGCGCTTTCAGCCACCATCGGCACGGGCAATATCGCCGGCGTGGGAACGGCCGTGGCAATCGGCGGGCCCGGCGCCATGTTCTGGATGTGGGTCACCGCGGTTTTCGGCATGGCTCTGAAATACGGGGAATGCCTTCTTTCCCTGCATTACCGGACCATTCACCCCGACGGCGTGGTGGGTGCCGGGCCCATGTACTACATTGAAAAGGGCCTGGGGCAGAAATGGCTGGGGGTCTTATTTGCCGTGTTTGCAGCCGTGGCCTCATTTGGCATCGGCAACATGGTCCAGGCCAATTCCGTGGCTGAACCCGTTCAGACCTATTTCGGGATTCCCAAGCTGGTGACAGGCCTGCTCATCGGCGCCCTTGTTTTTCTTGTGATTGTCGGCGGCATCAAGCGCATCGGCCAGGTGGCCAGCCGGCTGGTTCCCATCATGGCAACGTTTTACGTGATCGGCTCCCTGGTGGTGATCTTTGCCAATATCAGCGAGGTTCCGGCCGCCTTTGGCATGATCTTTACAGATGCTTTTACCGGAACGGCGGCCACCGGCGGCTTTGCCGGCGCGGCTGTGGCGCAGGTCATCCGCTTTGGCGTGGCCCGGGGCGTATTTTCAAACGAGGCCGGCCTGGGAAGCGCTCCCATTGCCTGGGGGGCGGCCAAAACCAGCGAACCGGTGCGCGCCGGGCTGATTTCCATGCTCGGTCCCTTTATTGACACCATTGTGGTCTGCACCATGACCGGCCTGGTCATCATTATCACAGGGGCTTTTACCTCCGGGGAAACCGGTGCCGACCTGACGGCCAAAGCCTTTAACATGGGGCTTCCCGGCCCGGGCGGATACATTGTGGCCATCGGCATCATCTTTTTCGCCTTTTCCACGGCCATTACCTGGTCTTATTACGGGGACCGGTGCATTGACTATCTTTTCGGCCAAAAACTGGTCATGCCCTACCGGGTGCTTTACTGCCTGCTTTTGCCGGTTGGCGCCTATGTGGAACTATCCACGGTCTGGACCATCTCGGATATATTCAACGCCCTGATGGCCTGGCCCAACCTCATCGCCCTGATCCTTTTAAGCCCGGTCATCATCCGGTTGACCAAAGAATACTTCAGCGATCCCAAGCGGGTCTATCCGGCAGACGTGGGATAAAGACTCCCGGAAAGCAGCTAAAATTCTGCATTGGCAAGGGGTCGGCCACCTTTCGCCCCCGGGGCGCAGGTGGCCGGCTATCTCATTTCTGCGGTTTCCGGGTGCATTAATGGAATTGCCGCAACCCCTGGGCGCAAACTCAAGACCCTGATTTGTTATGCATAGGAATCCTTAGAAACTTACAAATTAAATTTCTGAATCACGGCTTTTAAAAACACATCAAGATCCCTGATGTCATCCTGGAGTTTTCCGTAAATCCTTTCAAAATCCAGCTTGCCGTATTCATGTACGATCAACCATTTTTTCACGACTCCAGAATCTTTTGTTTCATGCCGTCCTGCATCTGTTTCAGGTAATAATTGAAATCCGCAATCCTGGAGACGGCAATCATTGTAAAATAAGAGTCGAAATATGAATCCCGCACCAGGAGACGCCTTCCTTTGGACAGAATCTGCTTTAGCAGAATTTCTCCTGCATGGTTCATCATTACCGGGTGAATATCTTTTTTCAGGATTCTGCCGAGTTCAACCAGGTATTTTTCCTGAAGGGCGTTTGCGGATGCAAGATATTTATAGTGCAGAAGAACGGCTATATCCACGTCGCTTGCGGCCATCTGTCTTCCTGCGGCACGGGAGCCGAACAGGTAAACCGAAGCCACCTCTTCTCTATGCTGAAAATAATTTTTGATTTTCTCATCCATGTTGCCCATGTTGCTGCCCGGCTTTCGCTTTTCCTGTTCCTGTCCGTGTTTTTGACCGTTTTTTCGAAATATGTCCAGCATTTCAAATACGTATCAAGTTGCAATGAACCGAAAAGACAAAAGACAGGAATTCCTGAGCCGGGGTGATAAGGGTGGATTTGACCTTTGCCGTGGGCAAAGCTATATTATGGGCTTAAAACTCATTTCATGTTTTTATTTCAATTGCTATCCGGCCACATGCAGAGAAGACCGGGACAAAAAACAGGAGCATTATAATGGAAAAAAGAAAAATCAAGGACAACATCTACTGGCTGGGCGCCATTGACTGGGACCGGCGGCTGTTTGACTCCCTGATCCCCCTGCCCGACGGCACGAGCTACAATGCCTATCTCATCAAGGGAAGCGAAAAAACCGCGCTTTTGGACACCGTGGATCCGCCCATGGAAGACACGCTCATGGAGCAACTCCGGGGGGTAGAAAAAATCGACTACATCATCTCCCATCATGCCGAGCAGGATCATTCCGGCACCATCGGCCGGGTGCTGGAGAAATTTCCCGGAGCAAAGGTGGTGGTCACCCCCAAAGCCAAAAACATGCTTATGGACCTTCTCCGACTCGACGAAAGCGTGTTTTCCCCTGTTGAAGACGGCGATGTATTGTCTCTGGGGGATAAAACCTTAACATTCATCCACACCCCCTGGGTGCACTGGCCCGAGACCATGGTCACCTACCTGGAGCAAGACCGCATATTGTTCAGCTGTGATTTTTTCGGCTCCCACATTGCCACATCCGACCTTTTTGTCACCGACCCGGGACGGGTATATGAGGCGGCCAAGCGCTATTTTGCCGAAATCATGATGCCGTTTGGCAAAGTCATCGCCAAAAATCTGGAAAAGCTCAAACCCTATGACATTGACATGATCGCCCCGAGCCACGGCCAGATCTACGACCAGCCCGGCTGGATCATGGATGCCTATGACCAGTGGGTCAACGGTGCGCCCAAAAACCTGGTGGTGCTGCCCTTTGTCTCCATGCACGGCAGCACCCGGCAAATGGTGGATCACCTGGCCTCGGCCCTCACAGATCAGGGTGTGCGCGTGGAACTGTTTAACCTGCCTGTGACCGATATCGGCAAACTGGCCATGTCCCTGGTGGATGCGGCCACCATTGTGGTGGGCACGCCCACGGTGCTGGCCGGCCCCCATCCCATGGCCGCATACGCCGCATTTCTGGCCAATGCCCTGCGGCCAAAAACCAAATTTCTTTCCATTCTCGGCTCCTACGGCTGGGGCGGCAAAACCGTGGAAACCCTTGCCTCCATGACCGGCAACCTCAAAGTGGAGGTCCTTGATCCGGTTTTGTGCAAGGGCCTTGCCTCGCAATCCGATTTCAAAGCACTCGATGACATGGCCGCAGCCATTGCCAAAAAGCACAAAGACCTGGATCTCGTCTGAATCCGCCCCGGCGGGCGAAAAAAGACAAAGGAGCCCATCATGGCAGAAAAAGATTTGTTTTCCGGATTTTGGATCAAAAACGTGCATTTGAAAAACCACATCGGTGTGGCGCCCATGACGCGCACGTCTGCTGTCAAAGACAGTGTGCCGCGCCAGGATGTGCTCGACTTTCTGGTGCACCGGGCCCAAAACGGCGTGGGCCTTGTTTTCACCGAAGCCGTGCTCACAGACTATGAAAGCGCCCAGGGCTATCCCCGGCAGTCCCGGATGGTCACCCAGCGACAGATCGAGGCCTGGAAGCCGGTGGTACGGGCCATCAAAGACGCCGGCAGCACGGCAATCATGCAGATGTTTCACTGCGGCCGGGTGGCCTGGCCGGAAATCAATCCCGCCGGCCGGATCATCGCCCCGAGTCCGGTGGCACCCAAACAGGAAAACCCCCTCACCGGACAGCCTTTTCCGGTGCCCGATGAAATGAACCGATTTGACATTGATCATGTGATCCGCGGATTTGCCGAAACCGCCAAAGGCGCTGTTCAAGCCGGTTTTGACGGTGTTGAGGTCCACGGGGCCCACGGTTATCTGATCAATTCGTTTTTATCCCCATATTCCAACAAGCGCACAGACCACTACGGCGGCTCCACCGAAAACCGATTCCGGCTGGCCAGACAGATTATCCGTGCGGTGCACGAGGTCATGCCCGAAGATCGGCTGTTGACCTTCCGGATATCAAACTGGGGCGTTGTGGACATGAAGGTGTCATTGTTTGAAAAGGACCAATGGCTGGAAACCATCGGCTTGCTGGACAAAGAGCCGGTGGATGCCGTTTCGGTCTCCACACTGAATTTCAGCTACCCGGCATTTGAAACGGATCAAAACATGGCACAGCTCACAAGGCAGAAAACCGGCAAGCCGCTGATGATCTGCGGCGGGATCTATGACCGCAAAACAGCCGACCAGGCCCTGCAGGACGCAGACATTGTTTTATCCGGCAAATCCCTGCTGCTCAATGCCAACTGGGTCGATGACATTGCCAACAACAGGCCCCTTGAGCCCCGCACCCCGCAGGAAGCCAATGTGGCCTACACCGACGAGCCACTGCCGTAAACAAGGCCATAAAAAGGCTTGTCTGAAGTGAACCGGCTTATTCCAAAACTTCCACCCGGTTTCGGCCGCGCTGCTTGGCCCGGTACATGGCCCGGTCCACCCTCCGCAAAAGCTGGGTGATGCCTTCTCCCGGATGATATTCGGCCACGCCGAAACTGCAGGTCACCCGGCCGGCCGCGGAAAACTGCAGCCCTGCAACCGAATTGCGAAGATGCTGGGCCAAAATCACTGCCCCTTTCATTGATGTGTCCGGGCAAAGGATCAAAAACTCCTCCCCGCCCCACCGGCCGATGCTGTCGGCCTGACGGATATTGGCATGCAACAGATCAGTGATCTGCTTTAAGACATGGTCTCCGGTCTGATGTCCGTACGAATCATTGATTTGCTTGAAGTGATCCACGTCCAGCATGATAATGGAAAACGGCTGTCGGGTTCTCCGGATACGCCGGATTTCATCCAGCAGGAGATCTTCGGTTTTGAGCCTGTTGAAAATGCCGGTCAGGGCATCTGTGATTGAAAGCCTTTCCAGTTCCAGGCTTTTAACAGCCAGCGCCTGATGGGCAATGCCCAGATCCCGGTTTAAGCGGGCCAGTTTTCTGTTCCAGAAAACAAACAGACTCATGAGCACAGCCACAACCCCCAGAATCTGAAACAGCAGCAGCGTATCAAATCCCTTGTCATACCGGATCGAAAGCCATTTGCGGGTGATCCGGCTCACCTCCCGGCCGGAAACCGATTCCAGGGCCTTGTCCATGATGGCGGCAAGGACGGGGTTGTCTCCGGCAATGCCCAGGCCCAGTTGTTCCTTGTACGGGGTCTGCCCCGCGATTTTTAAATCATAAAGCCCGAGTTCGTGCAGGATATAGCTGACCCGGTGCAGGCTGCCCAGCGCAATTTCAGCCTCATCTTTGGCCACTGCCCGCAAAACCCCCTTTAGGTCCGGATAAAAACGAAGCCGGATGCCGGGATACTGATCCTGCAAATAATCCGCCACCGGGTTGTCCTGCACAATACCGACTTTTCGGCCTTCCAGGGCGTGAAGATCCGGAATATAAGGCTGTCCGTCTCTTGCCACCATCACGTTGACAGATTCGATATACGGCTTGGACACAACAAAGGGGCCTTTTTCCCGGCGGCTTTTCGACACTGCGGAAAGCAGGTCGCAGCGGCCGCTTTCCAGGGCCTCAAGGCTCTGCTTCCAGCTTTTTGTGGGCACAAAGCGGATGGGCACGCCGATTCTTTCCTCCAGCAGGCCCATGATATCAGCTGAAATCCCCCTGTGCCCTCCATTTTTATCAATTTCTTCAAAGGGCAGCCAGGAAGGCCGCCCGCAGATGCGGATTTCTCCCTTTTCTTCCAGCCACTGGCGCTCCTGCCGGGAAAGCATCACCCTGGGCCCGCCCAACTCGTCCTGCTCCCGGTCCAGCCAGCGGCGGTAGAGCCGGGCCATCTCATCCTGGGTTACCCTGTCCATGGCCTTTTGCAGTATAGCGCCAAGTATGGCCCGATCCTTGCTGAGACCTATGGATAAAGGCGTGTTTTCAAACCAGGGGCTGTCCATGACCGGCACGCTTTTGAGATCCGTGAGAAAATGCTGCCGGATCAGGTGATCAAAAACCGGCTTCTCTGCCAGGGCCGCATCCGCCTCTCCGGAGGAAACCGCCTTGAGGCAGGCCAGGGTATCTTTTTGGGCAACAATGTCTATTTCAGGATAATGCTTGTTGAGCAGTTCCTGGTAATAAAACCCTTCCGGGACAGCGACTTTGCGCCCGGCCAGATCCCGGAGCCGGGTAAATTTCGCGTTTCCTCTGCGCACAACAATGCCGGAAAAAATGTTCAGGTAAGAATCGGTGAACTCCATGTATGCTTTTCGGTCCGGCGTAGGCACCACATCGCAGAGAAAATCAAGCTCGCCGCTTTGCAGCATATCCATGATATCCTGCCACCCCTGACGGGTAACATATTCAAATTCCACGCCGAGCTTGTCTGCAAGAAGCTCCGTATAATCAATACAAAAACCTTTTGGCCGGCCCCTGTCATTGAAATTAAACGGCGGCCAGTTATCCATGTTGTCCACCCGGAGCACGGGATTTTTGCGCAAAAAAACCTTTTCCCCAACAGACAGGTCCGGAACCCGGGTCTGCTCCACGGAAATCCATTTTTCCGCAAGTTCCACCTTTTCTCTGTCTGTGACCGTGTCCATGGCTTTTTCGAGAACTCCGGCAAGCAGCGCCATTTCCGGGCGCACGGCCATGTGAAGCCCCTGGGGACCCAGCTCAGGGCTTCTGGTCTCTCCGCATATCTGGAGGCTTCCCAGAAAGCGCGTGGCCATGAGATAGGCCACGGTCCCAAGGTAGCCGATGTAGGCGTCCGCCTCGCCGTATACAACCGCCTCAAGGCCCTCCTGCGTATTTTGAACCTGAAATACGTTAATTTCCGGATATGCGGAGCGCAGCACCTCTTCCTGCTTGTAACCCCGGGCGGCTGCAACGGTTTTGCCGCTGAGATTCTCTACTGTCTGAAATTTCCCTGCGTTTTCCTTTGCCGCAACAATGACATAGGGCAGTTCCAGGTAGGATCCGGTAAAACGCATAAACCGCTGCCGGCTCCCGGATATCCACAGGCACGGCAGAAGATCGATTTTGCCCTGCTTCAACAGGCCCAGCAGCTCAAACCAGCTATAGCCGTTGACATACTCAAAGGAAATCCCCAGGCGCCGGCCCAGAAGCTCCAGATGATCAATGGCATAACCCTTGGGGCGGCCGTGCTCGCTGAAATCAAAAGGCGGCCAGTCATCCTCGTTTCCCACCCGGATCACCGGATGACTTTCAAGAAAACCCCTTTCTTCAGCGCTGAGTTCAATTTTCGGGGGAACAGAAACAGCCGAAGGCAGGGACCCCGGCCCTTCGGCCGGGCTTTTTTCGGCAAAAGATTCCGTTGCCGTGAGAAATAGAGCCGGAAGGCAAAGAAGCAGAAAGATAAAAACAGGCGATGTACAAAAACGATTCATCTTGTTTCCAGTCAGGGACAGGGCACACCTGCTTCCGGTGATCCGTAAACGTCCCGGCTTTATCAATAAAACCAATGCCCGGTGACATTCTGAAATTTGATGCTCTCGTAAAAATCTGATTTTAGATAGCGCCGTAAAAAGTTTAAGATCAAGACTTTCGCAATTTCGAAAAATGCAGCGCACGTTAGCCACACGTGAAATTCTGAGAAATTGCGCGTAACGCAGATATTGGACTTTTTGCGGTGCCGTCAAATTTATAACAAAATTAAAGCGATATGTAAAGCTGTGGATCATCGGAGCAGGCCTTCAGCACCCCGCCCTATCGCCGGCCCGCAATAGAGATACTCAGCAGCACGATACCCGCACCAATAAATCCCGTAAGTGTGAGCTTTTCCGCAAAGAACAAAAAACCGATGCCAATGCCGCATACCGGTTCAAACAAGGCGGTCACCGAGGCTACCTGGGCGGAAATGTAATTCTGGCCCTTAAAAAAAAGCGTATACGGAAGGGCCAGGGAAACGGTTCCCAGCATGATCAGAAACGGCAGGTTGTGCCAGAAGTGCCCCCCCGGGACCTGAACACCAAAAGGAAGAAGTATCAGCGCCACGATCACGCTGCCCCACAGGGTGCGTACCCGGGAGGGCAAACGGCCGGCCAGAAAGCGGCCGAACAAAAACACCCCGGACAGAAACAACCCGGAAAAAAGCCCGCTAACAATGCCCAGCAGTTCACCTGAATCGCTGTGAAACAGCGCTGCGGGCTCTACAATCAAGGCTGTTCCCAAAAATCCCGCGGCCACGGCAACCCAGGTCAGGGGTGTGTTTTTTTCCTTTAAGATAAGGGGGCTGAAAATGGCCACATAGATGGGTGCCGTGTAATGAAGCAAAACCGCCTTGGCCACGGATGTGTTTAAGATGGCCAGGTAATAAGTGATGGCTGTGCCGCACATGGAAAGGCCCGCTGCCAGCAGAACCCAGCGGTGTTTGGCATCAAGCTGCAGCAAAGACACATCCCGCCGGCCCTCCGGGGTGCGGGCAATCCATAAAAAAAGCGGAACAACACCGATAACCGCCCTGTAAAACACGATACTCAGGGGCGAATAGGCATCTATGGCGCGCACCCAGATGGGCACCAGGGAAAAACAAAACGCCCCTGCCAGGGTCATTAAAAGACCCTGGAGACGGGGCGGGATTCTGCCGGGCCGGTCATTCTCATATTTCGTGGTGGTTTTGATGGGCATACACAAAAGACCTATAACATATCCCGTAAATTTATGCCATTTCCCTGTCCGGGAGCAAGATAAAAAAATGGATTTACATGGAACAGAAAATTTGCTATTATTCGTTGAATAAGATATATAATATTTTGATTTGACTTTTAAAAAGTCATTTCCAGCAGCAAAAAAGCGTCCGGCATTTGCCGTAAACCGTGCCTCTCCATCCAATTCAACAGACAAGCCGATAATGACTGAAACCAATATGGACAGCGGAGCAGAAATTTTCCAGCAGGGCACAGAATCCACGGAAGGACTGGCTGTAGTCTCAAAAGACCACAAAATCCTTTATTGCAACAGCAGGTTTGCCGCCCTGGCCGACAGCGCATCCAAACCAACAATTGGCACGCCAATAACCGATGTTGTTGCAGAAAATGAACAGAAACGCCTGATGGCCCTGCTTGGTCAGGCCCATCAACATGAGCAGGTTTCAGGCGAGTTTTACTTTAAGCCGGGAAACGGTGATAAAATTTTGTGCCGTGCGTCTATGCACAGTCTCAACGTCAATGATCTGAAAGCCGTTTGCATGGTGGTCAAACACCACGCTGCACCCGGAAATGGGGATCGGCAGAAACCGCTCGATACCGCAGCAGAAAAAACAATTAAAGGGTCGGCCGATTCGCGAACAGAAGTCATGCTTGTCGATGACCATGAAGTAATGCGTCAGGGGCTTTCAATGCTTTTGTCCAACTACGATGACATCAGCGTCACGGGCGAGGCTGCGGATGGGAAAGAAGCGGTGGAACTGGCCCGGGAGCTCAACCCGGATGTGATCCTCATGGATATCAGCATGCCGGAGATGAGCGGAATCGAGGCCACACGCATCATCAAAGCCGAAATGCCGCATATCCGGATCATCGGGCTGTCCATGTTTGACGCCTCGGATCAGGCTGAAGAAATCAAGCGGGCCGGGGCCGGCCAGTATCTGAAAAAAAACGGTGATAAACAAGAGCTGCTGAGCACCATCCGAAACAATTCAGTGAACGCTTGCTGACACAAACTCGACAAAGGCTTCGGTAAGCGCGGGATCAAACTGTTTTCCCGCATGCCGCTGCAGCTCTTCCATTGCTTCCTGCCGGGTAAAAACCCGATCATAAGGCCGGTGGTGGGTGATGGTGTCAAATGTGTCAACAATTGAAAACATCCTTGAAAGAAAAGGAATTTCCTTTCCTTTCAGCCCCCTGGGGTAGCCGCTGCCGTCCCACCATTCCCGCTGGCTCAAAATGGCTTCAGCGATCCTGGCTGTATCCCCAAAGGTGTTTGTAATCCGATAGCCGGCTTCGGCATGGCGTTTGACCTGCTCCCATTCGCTACTGGAAAGGTCCCCGCATTTGCTCAAAAGATCGTCTGGCACCACAGCTTTGCCAATGTCATGAAGCCGGATAAACAAAGCCAGATCCTCCATCTGACTGTCTGAAAAGCCCAGTTTTTCTGCAAACCTTTGGGCCAGCTCAGAGGTTCGCTCCACATGACGGTCCAGACCCGGCCATTTTACCCGCAGCCGGCGCAACAGGGAGGAGAGGACAAGCTCCTGATTTTTTCGGCTTTCGGCCAGCTTGTTTTCATACATCTGCTCTTCGGCCTGCCGGAGAACCATGTAGATATTATCGGCTGTCCGGCTTTTTTCTGCAAAACCCAGGGCGATGCTCGGCGCAACCGCTGTTCCGTTGCTTAGCTCGGCCTGCCTTTTGATCCGGGAACAAATACTGCCGGCAATGGCCGCACCGGTGTCCGGCAGGATGACGGCAAATTCATCACCCCCCCACCGGGCCATCACGTCCTCGTTTCTGCAGGTTTTTCTCAATATTTCCGCAATTTTCTGCAAAAGCCGGTCGCCTTCCTCGTGGCCGAATGTGTCATTGACCAGCTTGAGATTGTTTAAATCCCCGATGATCAAACTCACCGGAAGGCTCCGGCCGGTATCGAGCCGCTTGATTTCCTCTTCAAAATAGGCGCGGTTATAAAGGCCGGTGACGCTGTCGTGAAAACTCACATACCGGACATGTTCCTCGGCTTTTTTTCGCTCGGTAATGTCTCTGGCAACCATCATCACGCTGCGCACCCGCCCGTCAGGTTCAAACTCGGGAATCAGCCGCCCCCAGAAATAACGCTGCTCAAACAATCCCCGGAAACCAAACTCCGTATTGATTTCCCTTCCGGTGCTCATGGCTTTGCCTGCTTCTTTTTCCAAAATGGCACAATAGGCCTCGGGCATTTCCAGTTCCCTGCACGTCCGGCCGGCGCATCGTTCCCTGGGGATGCCTGTCATACGCTCATAAGCGGCATTAACAAATTGACACCGCAACTGCGGGTCCAACCGCACGATGACATCCGGGGAATTTTCCACCAGGGTGCGAAACTCAAACTCCCTGCGCCGCAGGGTAGCCTCCATTTCCTTGCTTTTTGTAATATCCCGGAAACTGGTCACCGCATGGGTGATTTCCCCCCTGTCATCCAAAACAGGAGCTGCGATCATTGAAACCACGGACTGCGAACCATCGGGCCGGGCCATCCTCCATTCCTCGTTCATGACCACCTCCCCGTTTTTCAGCGCCCGCCAGGAAGGGGTTTGCTCAAGGGCAACAGGCATATTGCTGCCGTTTTCCATTGCCGCATAATGCTGCATGCGTTTTTCAAGGCTGGTGGCGTGGAGTTCTTTTCTGGATATTCCGATAAAATTTTCATAATAATGGCTCACAAGCCGCAACTGGCCGTCCGGTGCTTCAATCACGGCAATGCCTTCGGGTATGCTCATGAGTATGGCCTCAAGAATCCGGCGCCGCTCCTCGGCCTTTCCCCGGGCCGCCCTTGCCGCATCCCGGGATTTGCGCAGCTTGTCTTCGGCCTGCTGTAAAGGCTCGATGTTGCGCCATGCGGCAACGCCCCGGATAATCTCTCCATTTGCATCCCGCACCGGCGCGGCATTGACCAAAACCGTGATGGTCTGCCCCTTGTTGTTGGTCAGCCGGTAATATTCACTGACAACCACCTCGCCTTTTTGGATACAGCGCCAGATGGGCATCTGTTCAAAAGCCAGGGGTTCTCCGTTCATACCGGCAACATTGAGAAACCGGCAATATTGCTGAAGCGAGATATTTTTAAACGCCTCCTGGTCCTTTCCCGCAAATTCGGCCAGATGCCGGCTGACCATCAAAACGCTCAGGCTTCGGGCATCCACCAGCAAAAAACCCTCGGGCACGTTATTGATGACCGTCTCAATGATCCGGCGCTCGAATTCAGCCTCCCGGGCACGCTGCTGAGCGGTATTAAGAGAGGCGATCATCATCTCCTCGGTCTCTTTCCGCCCGGTGATATCGCGCATCACACCGATACGGTATAGTGGGCGGCCCTGCTGATCCCGGATGATCCGGAAATAATCGGCCAGCCATCTGTAATCGCCGTCTTTGGCCTTAAACGCGTATTCCAGAACCCCGGAGGAACCGTCAGAATTCTGAATCAATTCAAGCTTGCGCTCCACCTCCCGGATATGGTCCGGATGAATCCGGGCCAGAATCTCATCGGTGCCCATGGCCCTGAACTCTTCGGGCAAAAACCCGGTGATCTGCTCAATAACAGGGCTTACGTAATCATAGGCGTCGGTTTGAATGTCACGGCGATAGGCGGCATCCAGGGAATTTTCAAGAACTGTGCGGAATCGGCCTTCGCTTTCGGCAAGCTGTTTTTGCTTTTGTTTGAGGGCGTTCTGGGTTTGCTTGATTTCGGTAATGTCGTGGGCAAATATCATATAGGAAATCAGATTTCCGGACCCATCGCATTCCGGAACAATACTGGTGTCATACCATTGCTTTGCAAATTTCACTTCCAGCTTCTGCGTCTGGCCCTTTTGCGCGGCAGCATCCATGGCGGCCTGAACGGATCGAAGCCATTTTTTCGAAAACTTTACCTGCCCGGCCATTCGGCCCAGAAGTTGATTCTTTGGAATCCCGGCCACCTGCGCATATTTTTCATTCACAAACGTATACCGCCGCTGCGCGTCCAGACGCGCCATCAGATCCGGATACCCTGCCACAAGTGCGCAAGCTTGATGACTCACTATTGTTTTCCCCGTTTTTGCCGGCAATATATTTCCACCTGATCACTTAATATATTGCGTAAATGCAAGATTCGCAAATCGAAAACCCACCTGCCGGCAAGGACAAAGGATAAATTGAAGGCAAACAAAACAGGGGCATCCGGATGCTTCCGGGTGCCCCTGCACGGTTTAAACCTTCTCTGTTACCTATTTTACGACGAAGTATCGGTGAGTTCATCCAAACGCTTGCGGATCATCTCCAGTTCGGATTGCAAAGCATCCGCTTGCTGCTTCAGACCCTGTTTTTCGACTTCCGGATCGCCTGCGGCATAGGGCGCACCCTGCGTGCGGGCCGGTACACCCGTAGCGAAAAACCGGTTGCGCCATCCAAAACCGCCGCCGGAAAAACGCCGGCCAAAGCCGCGTCCCCGGCCGAAACCAAAACCCGGACCCCGGCCGGGCCCGGCATTGGCAAATCCAGGGGCAGCAAAACCTCCGCAATATCCGGCGCCGCGTCCGGTCATGGAGCCCATTCCCATGGGACCTGTTCGATCTCCTGCTGGCATAATCAAACACCTCCTTTCATTTTTTCAGATTCCGGCCATCCCGCTTGAGACTGACCGGATTGTGTATTTATCAATCTTATTTGCATTGGCCGTGCCAAACTTTTCTCCTGATTTTATAAAAATGTAACATATTGTTTTTTAATCATTTTATTTCAAATGAAGAAAAAAAGGATCTTCTATGCATTGCGTATCTGCAATGCATTTTTTCACGGCAATTGCAGAATTGATACCATAAACCAATCCAACAGATGGGTTGACAGGACGCAGACCAGGGGGCAAAATAAAAAATCAGTCTGAAACAAAAAGCGTTTGAATGGAGCCGGAAAAAAACCAAAAAAACCGGGAAAAACATAAAGGGCATGAAAACCGGCAGCATGTGCCGCTAAATCCATGCCCTTATCATGGCAATGCACTCATATGAGCAAATTTGATACAATCAACCGGGCCAGAAAGACCCTCGGGCTTCCGGAATGTGCCTCCATGGGGCACATCAAGGCCAATTACAGGGAACTGCTCTACCGCTGGCACCCGGACCGCTGCCCGCAGGACCCGCAAAAGGCCGCTGAAATGACCCGACAGATCACGGAAGCCTACAAAACCCTCATGGATTACTGCAACAATTACAAATACTGTTTTTCCGAGCAAACCGTAAAAAGGCACCGCTCCCCCGGAGAACTCTGGATGGAACGGTTTGGCGATGATCCGGTTTGGGGGAAAAAGGACAAAAACAGCTGAAACAGGCCTCTACTTCTTCAACTCTGCAATCATCTCCTCAACCTCGCCGTAACCTTCCTTATAGAATTTTTCCTCCTCCGGGTCCAGCTCCCGCAAAAGCCTCAGAAATTCACCGGCATGCTCTTTTTCCTCATCAGCGATGTCAAGCAGCACTTTTTTGGCCAGTTCATTGTCCGTGCTTTCTGCTGTCTGCTGGTAGAGCTGAATGGCTTCATACTCGGCCGCGATCATAAAGCGGATGGAGCGGATCAATTCCTGGGGGGTAAGTTTTCGATCATTTTTCAACAGCGTGAAGGGATTGCTGAATTCCGGCATTTCGTGCCTCCTTTTTGACTGCAGGTTAAAATGGCATTTCACTTTTCCGCTAAAAAAGAAAATCCGTTTTGCCTTTTTACAAGACGTGCCGTATTTTTGCGGCAAGCTCCCGGATGGAAAAAGGCTTTTCAATAAAATGCAGGCCCTTGTCCAGGACCCCGTGATGAGCGATCACATCGGCTGTGTATCCCGACATGTAAAGCACCTTTATTCCCGGACATATGGACTCAACAGCTTCTGCCAGACGGCGTCCGTTCATTTCCGGCATAACCACATCGGTAATCAGCAGATGGACCGGAGCGCCGTGGTCCCGTGCCTGCGTCAATGCGCCGGCAGGGGAGTCTGCCACCAACACTTCATAACCCAGTCGCTGCAGCATAATTTGACCCATTTTCATGATCCCGGGCTCGTCTTCAACCAGCAGAACGGTTTCGCCGCTGCCCAGGGGGATTTCTTCAGGTTTGTCCGTCACAAGGCTTTGATCCGCAGCGGTATGGCCGGGCAGATAGATCTTGAAAGTGGTGCCCTTGCCGGGCTCGCTGTAGACGTTTATAAATCCCTTGTTTTGCTTTACAATGCCGTACACTGTGGCCAACCCCAGGCCGGTGCCCTTACTGACTTCCTTGGTGGTGAAAAAAGGCTCAAAAATATTTTCCAGCATCTGCCTGTTCATGCCGGCACCGTCGTCGCTTACGGCCAGCAACACGTATTCGCCCGGGAAAAAATCGGCGTGATCCCGGCAATACTGATCATCAATGCTGATATTATGGGTCTCAATTGTGATATGGCCCACCCCGTCAATGGCATCCCTGGCATTGACACACAGGTTGGCCAGGATCTGATCGATCTGGGTGGGATCCATTTTCACCGGCCACAGCTCCGGGCCGGGCCGCCATGAAAGATCAATGTCTTCACCAATGAGCCGGCGCAGCATCTTTAACATGCCTTCCACGGTTTGATTTAAATCCAGCACAGCCGGGTTGATGGTCTGCTTTCTGGCAAAGGCAAGCAGCTGACGGGTGATATCATTGGAGCGTTTTGCCGCATTTAAGATCTCGGCGAGATCCCCATGCAGGGGATCTGCCGGATCAACCTTGTCTAAGGCAAGTTCAGCGTATCCGATGATAACGCTTAACATATTGTTGTAATCATGGGCCACGCCGCCGGCCAGGCGGCCCACGGACTCCATTTTCTGGGCCTGCTGGAGCTGTTGTTCAAGGGATTGCCGCTGCTGCTCGGATACCGCCTGCTGTTTTTCCATCTCGAGTACGGCCAGGGCATAGGCCAGATCATCGGCCATTTCCGTAAAAAGCGCCTGCTCCTCGGTGTCCTGGCCGAGCCCGTGGGACAGGGCCACGGCAAGATAGCCAAACACCTTTTCCGCGTGGATGAGCTGCACACACATGACGTCTCTTTCAGCGCATTGATCGGCAATGGGACAATCGCCGCAGGTCTTGTCCTGGTCCTGGATCATCACGATCCGGCCGGCTTCCGCGGCTTGGCGGCAGCAATGCGGAAGCTCTCCGCTGGAAAGGGCTTCCTGGAGGGGCAGAAAAACCTCTCCCATTCCCGCTTCGCCCCAGGATGCGGGATATCCCGTGTCATCTGCCAGCACGATCAGCACGCTGGCATACCCGCGGTTGTCCACCAGAAGCCGGCACGCCTCCCGGATCAGTGCTTCGGGGTCGCGTTCGCGGACAATGAGCTGATTGACATCCCGAATCGCACGCAAGACATTGTTTAAATGCTCGATGCGCTCCTGGGCCCGCTTGAAATCGGTGATATCCAGACAATGGCCGATATAGCCGATAAACTCCCCGTTGAAATCATATCTGGGACTGCCGTCATCCTGAATCCACCGGTATTGTCCGTCATGTCGGCGGAGACGATAAATTATGGAAAACCGTTCATGCCGGTCAAAGGCCCTTTGAAATATCTCAAGGCACCGGTCCCGGTCCTCCGGATGCACGCCCCGGACCCAACCCTCGCCCTTTTCCTGGGACAGGCTCCGGCCGGTAAATTCCAGCCAGGCCCGATTGAAGTAATCGCACTTTTTTTCCACATCCGCGGTCCAGATCAGGGCGGATCCGGAATCCGCAAGGTTGCGGAAATGCTGCTCGCTTTCCTGAATTTCTGCGGTCCGCCGCGCCACCTGCCGGCGAAGCGACCAACTCCAGGCCACCGAGGCCAGCAGCACAAACAGAAGCGGGCCCAGCACCATTGCCGAGTATTTAAGAATCTGAACAAGGCCCGGATCTTCACCCGGATAAACCCCCATCCATTTTTGATAAATGCGCCGGTATTCCCCGCTTTCCTCAACCGCCTCAAGGCCCTCGCCCAGCTGGGCCAAAAGGGCTTGATGGCCATTTTTCACCGCCATGCAGTAATCGGGGGACAAAAACGCATGCCGGCCCACCTCCAGGTTATCCCAGCCGTATCTCTCCATCCAGTAAAAGGCGCTTCTTCTGGCCACCAGAGCGCAGTCATGCCGGCCCTGAGCCAGTTGGCGAAGGGCGTCTTCCTGGGCGTCCACTACGGATATCCGGTCCTCCAGGCCGTTTTCCAGGGCAAAATCGTGCATGATATCCCCGCCCTGGACAACAATGCGCATGTCTTCCAGTTCGTCGACCGAATCCGGAGCAGGTCCGTGGTTTTTGCGCACCACGGCCACATAATGATTCACCTTATGGGGAGGCGTGAAATCAAAAATCCGGTCTCTTTCCGGGGAATAAAACATCCCCTGGATCACATCGATTTCACCGTTTTCCAGGGCGTTGCGGATCTGTTCCCAGGGGCCCAGCCGGATATGGATATCCAGACCCACCTCCCGGGCCACGGCCCGGATCAGATCCACGTTAAAACCCGCTGGCCGGCCGTTTTCATCGAGAAACGCGTACGGGGGATAATTGTGATCCCCGCCCACCAAAATCTGGCGGCCGGGTAGCTGCATGGCTGCGAACCACTTTGCGTGAAGGCGCCGGAAGGTGCCGTCTGCCATGACAAGGGCCAGCCCTTCGTTTAACAGGGCCAGGGTATCGCTGTCACCTTCTTTGACGGCAAAACAGAAATCCTGGCGAAACTCCTCAACGGGTTTATTGACGATTTCCAGATTGGTGAGTCCGGTTTCCTGCAAAAGCCGCAGGGCCACCAGGCGCTGGATGAAAACAGCATCATACTGGCCCTCGGACAGGCCGTAAAGGGCATTCTCAAAGGTGGTCGTGGTGCGGATGTCAATGCCGCGATCTTTGCGCCGCAGAAATTCTTCGGTATTATCGCCCTTCATCACCGCCACCTGCCGGCCCTCCAGATCAGAAAGCTTCCAGATGCCGGTGGTGCCGCTGCGCACGACTATGGCGCCGTGCAGGGACATGTAGGGGAAGGTGAAATCAAAGATTTCTTCGCGCTCCGGAGTGCGGCCCACAAGGGGAAGGGCCTGGATTTCTCCGTCTTCCAGCCAGCCCCGGACCTGATGCCAGGGCCCGGTGCGGAAAACCACATCCCGGTCCATTGCCGACAGGGCCGCGCGCATGAGCTCAACGGAAAACCCGTCTGCCCGGCCCTGGTCATCCATAAAGCAAAACGGCGGGTAATCAATCTCTGATGCGGAAAGAACAGGGGTTTGGGCCCGGCCGACAACCGGTAGAACAAACAGGAAAACCGCCGGCAGAATCATGGTCCATAACAGGGCCTTGCGGCAAAACCCCATTACAGCCTTTATTGAAAAACCCACAGCAGTCGGTACCTTTTTGATTATGCCCACAGCAAACAGCCTCTGTTGAAAGGTAAACCGGATCATTGGCTGTCTCTTACACCATAACCCGGGCGCATCCCGGCTTCAACCCCAAAAAAAGGCGGATTTGTTCCAAAGAAACAAATCCGCCGGCAGGTTTTCACTTATAATGATGCGTTACCAGTTTTCGCCCAGAAGTTCGAAATGGGCCTGGGGGTGGGCGCAGGCCGGGCACTCCGCCACGGCCTCGGTGCCTTCGTGGAGGTATCCGCAATTGCGGCAGCGCCAGGTGGTGGCGGAATCGCGCTTGAACACGCGGCCGGCTTCGATATTGGCCGCCAGATCCAGGTAGCGCTTTTCATGCTGTTTTTCAGCAACAGCAATGGATTCGAGAATATCTGCGATATCATCGAATCCTTCCTCCCGGGCGGTTTTGGCAAAGCCGGGATACATGTCGGTCCATTCATAATTCTCACCGCCGGCAGCTTCCTTCAGGTTCTCCAGGGTGGTGCCGATGACCCCTGCGGGAAAGGCTGCTGCAATTTCCACCTCACCGCCCTCCAGAAGCTTGAAAAGCCGCTTAGCATGCTCTTTTTCCTGGTTGGCGGTTTCCTCGAAAATATCTGAAATCTGAACGTATCCGTCCTTTTTGGCCTGCTTGGCAAAATAGGTGTAGCGGTTGCGGGCCTGGGACTCGCCGGCAAATGCGGTCAGCAGATTCTTTTCCGTCCGGGTTCCTTTCAAACGTGCCATATGTATCCTTCTCCTTTTTTGCTGATAACATGGTTGATAAGCCTGTAAAAAGTCTTTTTTACAGGCAGTGTTAAGTTTTAAGTGATTAAGTGTTAAGTAAAATCAAAAAGTTGTCTCTTTAGTGGTTGATGGCACCGTAAAAAGTCTGATTTCAGATGGTGCCGGTGCGTTGGGCCGGTACTTTTGATCATAAGCACATAATATAACAATTCCGCTCTGCAGATGCAAAAATTTTCACCCCAAAATCCTTGTCCGGTTTTTACTCCGGGCCGTGGTCAAACTCAATGATTCTGGCAAAGCCGCGGTCAATTCCCGGAAAAACCTCGTGGTAAAGGGGACTGTCCGCTCCCACCCGGCCGCCCATGTCATAGGTGAATCCGGCAACGGCTGCATGCCGGAACCAATACCCGGTCAACACCGCGCCCCGGGCGTCATAGCAGGAATGGAAATGAAGGAATTCATCTTTTGGCGCCGGCCGGGTCACCACCCATTGTGCCGGGGCCTCTGAAAAATATACCGGGTTGATCCGTCCGGAAGCGGGTATCTCAAAATCGGATTCCGGCAGGCGGGTCAATACGGCCGTGCCCTCAAAAAGCCTGGTGTTTTCCGGAAGGTCTTTGGTATAAAAGCTGCGTTCATTAAAGCAGACAAACTTCAGCCGGGTGAAATCCCCCGGTGTCTCCGGCCGGAAATAATAGCCCACAAAGGGTCCGAAACCAAAAACCCGGTCCCCCTGCTCCACCCGGATCTGTGCCATATACCCCCGGGGGATCTCCAGGTCCGCTGCCTTGTCCCCTGCCTGCCCGCAGCCGATTGTCTGCAGGCCGGCCCAAACAACGACTGCCGCAAAAATCAGACCTTTAACGGACCATGTCATTTCAATCCCTTTCCCAGAGCATGCCAATTCCCAAAATGCTGGCGGCAAAAACCGCCACAAGAACAACCGTGGCCGCCAGATCACTGCCAAACCAGTCTGCCAGGGTAATCTGGCCCAGGTTGGTGGGCGCATGCAGAAGCGGGATTAAAATTTCATGCACCTGGGCAAACAGGGCGGTGCCGGCAAAACCGCCAAGCAGGGCAAAGACCGCGTCCATCCGGCCCTCTCCGGCCGCAGCCCAGGTGGTGCCCGGACAATAGCCGCAAAGCCCCCAGCCGATACCAAACAGCACGCCTGCAACCCCTGTTGCAACCAGGCTCGTGGGGATGATCAGGGTCCGGCCCGTGCCCGAGGCCAAAAGCCCCAGCAGGCCGATGGCGGACAACAACACGGCCAGTAGCATGAAGCGCGGAATCGCCCCTTCGATCATCAAATGCGCCCGGGCCATCTTGTCCGGGTTGGTAGCCCCGACCCGCTGGATCACAAATCCAAAAGCAATGCCGGAAACCAGTCCAAGCCATATCGGGGAACTCATTGGCCCTCCTTTCCCGCCCTGCCGTAAACAAAGCGGGCGGTGAGCATGGCAAAGACAAAAATCAGCACACCAAAATACAGGCCGCTGACAGCCAGCTGGGTGGAGCCGGAAATAAACAGCCCCAGGGTGCAGCCCCCGGCCAGCCGGGACGCGAACAGGATTACAAACCCGCCTGCAAAAGCGGCTGCATATCGCTTGACCCGGCTGCTGCCAAAACGGTTCTCCCAGATTTCAGGGATATCGCGCACGGGTGCGGGAAAGGTGCGGGCCGCGATAAACCCGCCAATGGCCATGCCCAGCACAAAGGCAAAAACCCATCCCCCCGGGCCTGCTGACATGCGGTAATGCGCCTTTGCCTCCACATAATCCGGAGCAACAGTCGCAATGGCGCCTTTTAATACGGCCACAAAACCGGAGGACGAGGCCGGCGGGCCGAATGTGGCAAAAACAAACACAATAATCCCGGCCAGCGCAAAGGCGGCCGGAACCCATTTCCAGTACGGCGGTGACAATTGATTATTATCCATGATCAACCCCCGCAGGACACGTATCCGCCGGCAGGCTCACCGTCTTTGGGCCGGGACGCATCCGGGCCGCCGGTGCTTTGAACCGAATCGGTCATTTTTGCCGGCTGGGGCAGAAAATCCCCGGTCAGTTCATTCTCCGCGGTCTCCACCGGAAGAAACCGGTCCGGCCGGCCCCACTCCTCCCAGGATGCCTCATAGGTGTAAACATTTTCAAACCCCATGAGCCGGAGCACAAAATAGGAAAAAGAACTCCGTCTTCCTGAAGCGCAGTAAACAATGACCCCCTTGGCCGGGTCCAGTCCCTTATACAGCGCCTGCAGCTCTGTATAGGATTTAATGTCCTTGGTTTCCGGATCCGTCCATGCATTCTGATAATTGACATTAACCGCAGTCGGTATATGGCCGAGTTTCAGGGGAGTGCCATCTAAGCCTTTGGAGCCCTTTTCTCCAAGGTATTCCTCCCTGGAGCGCACATCCACGATCTGATAGTAAAAATCTCCCAGGCGGCGGTAAATGAAATCCGCGTCAATCAAAAGGTGCTTGCGCATCTGCTCAGATGCGGCCTGATAAGTGACAGGCTCGGGCTGCCGGGGCTGGTCTGCTGTCTCATAGCCGGCATCCGCCCATGCGTCAATGCCCCGTTTAAGAATTTTCTTGTTTTCATGGCCCATTACATCCAGTATCCAGAACACGTACGAGGCTGTTGCCCCGCCGTCGCGCTCCACCGAATCATAAAGCACCACCGTATCCGTGGGGGCAATACCATGGCGGCCCAGAATCTGCTGGGCCTGCTCCACCCCCCTGAACAAGGAACCCAGGTTGTTGCCAATGTCATTAAAACGAAATTCCGACCAGGGCATCCGGATCGCTCCGGGGATCACGCGGTCGTCAAAGTACTTGTCCCTGCGGACATCAACGACAACCACATCCTTGTCTTCCATATGGTCTTTGACCCAGCGGGCATCGGCAACAAACTGTTTGTTGGGATAGTCAGCCCTGTCCTGGGCTGCGGAGCCAAAAGACCACAGCACGCCCAAAAACAGGATCACGGCAATAATGACATGCCTGAATGCAAAACGTTCTTTCATTTTGGGGTCTCTCCTGTTGCTGCGCTATGCGGAATACAGATCAGGCAACGGAAAAAAGCCGGGCGGATCCGGCTCTTTTCCGTTTGACGAAAGAGGTTTTAGGATTTCCACAATCCATGCACGTTGCAGTATTCACGGGCGGATACATTGGGACTGGCCCCCTTGAAAACCGCCTCGGGTGCCTGGCCCGGCTTGAGATAATGGCGGCAGGACTGGTCACCGTCAATGATTTCCACCCATTCAATGTAATGCTTTTCCTCCATGGGATGGGGATTGCTGCCGACCTTGACCTTGACCCCGCCGTCAGCCGCCTCGACCACGGGCACGTGTTTTTCCTTGCCCTCGTCTGCGGTCTTTTCTTCAAACAGCTTCATGTTCTCCCCGCAACACACCAGATCGCCGGCGCCGCCATGGAGCACCTCAACAACGTTGCCGCACGCTTCACACTTGTAAATCTGTTTTTGTTCTGCCATGGATAAAATCTCCTTTCTTTGTTTTTTTTGGATGTTACAGGGCAGACCCGGCAAACACGGGATCTGCACCAACCCCACTGGATTGAATGCGGCTTTAAAAAAATCCTGCCGCATATCCATTACCAATATATGCATTGACCCTGAAAAACGCCAACAAAGAAAATGATCCGACCGGTCGGACCGGTTCTCCCGGCCGGACCGGCTGGAAAGACCGGACAACAGAAAGCCGGATGAAAATAAAAAACCCGCCTCCGAAGCGAATCGGAAACGGGCTTATTGAAATTGGCTCCCCAGCGCGGACTCGAACCACGGACGCGGTGGTTAACAGCCACCTGCTCTGCCAACTGAGCTACTGGGGAACAAAGTGTGAATCAAAAGTGTCTATTTACGGTCTGATAATAAAAATGTCAAGCAAAAATGTCAAGGATCAGGACTGCTCCACCCGCCGGACTTTTAACCCCAGTTCCCCGAGCTGGGCCGCAGTGGCCGAAGCCGGGGCCGCGGTCATCAGACAGGCGCCTTTCTGGGTCTTGGGAAAGGCGATCACCTCCCGGATGGAAGACGTGTTGCAAAGTATGGTCATCAGCCGATCAAAGCCAAAGGCAATGCCCCCGTGGGGCGGCGCCCCGGAGTCCAGGGCCGAGAGCAGAAACCCGAATTTTTCCTCGTATTCAGCCCGGTCCATGCCCAGGGCCTCCAGGACCCGGACCTGCACGTCCTTTTGATGGATGCGGATACTTCCCCCGCCGATTTCCGAGCCATTTAACACCAGGTCATAGGCCCTTGAGCGCATGCCCACAGGATCAGACGCCAGCTTTTCCAGATCTTTTTCCGCCGGGGCGGTAAAGGGGTGATGCAGGGCCTGGTACCGTTTTTCGGTTTCATCGTATTCAAACATGGGAAAATCGGTGATCCACACGAATTCGTATGCATTTTCATCAATCAGGCCCAGTTTTTTGCCCAGGTGATTGCGCAGCTGCCCCAGGGACTCATTGACGATGCCGGGCTGGTCCGCGCCGAAAAACACCAGGTCCCCGGGCTGCATGTCCAGACGCGCGGCCATGGCCTGTTTTTCCTCTTCTGAGAAAAACTTGGTAATGGGCGACTGCCACTCATCTTCCTTCACCCGGATCCAGGCCAGTCCCCTGGCCCGGTATACGGCCACAAAATCGGTGAAATCATCGATTTGCTTGCGCGTGAAACCGGCACATCCTTTGGCGTTTAGCGCCTTGACAATGCCGCCTTTTTTCACTGTATTGGAAAACAAATGAAACCCGGATGCAGCCACGATATCGGAAATATCGCAAAGCTCCAGGCCAAACCGGGTATCGGGCCGGTCCAGTCCATAGCGCTCCATTGCCTCCTGGTAGGTCATCCGGGCAAACGGCGGGCTGACTGCAGCCCGGCCCACCTCCTGAAAAACTGAGGAAATCAGGCCTTCAGACACGGCCATGATGTCTTCTTCACCCACAAAGGACATCTCCATGTCGATCTGGGTGAATTCCGGCTGGCGGTCGGCGCGCAGATCCTCGTCTCTGAAGCAGTGCACAATCTGGTAATACCGGTCAAAGCCCGAAATCATCAAAAGCTGCTTGAAAAGCTGTGGCGACTGGGGAAGCGCGTAAAATGAACCCGGATTCAGCCGGGAGGGCACCAGATAATCCCGGGCGCCTTCCGGGGTGCTGCGGGTTAAAAACGGGGTTTCAATATCAAGAAAGCCCTGGTCGTTTAAATACCGACGCGCAGCAGCCGCAGCCCTGTGGCGCATCATGATGTTGCTCTGCAAAGACGGCCGGCGCAGATCAATGTGGCGACTGGCCAGCCGGGTGTTTTCATTGACATCCACCTGGTCTTCAATCATAAACGGCGGGGTCTGGGCCCGGTTTAAAATCTTTAATTCCGAGACCATGACCTCGATTTCACCGGTTGCCAGGGCCGGGTTGGTCATCCCCTCGGGACGTTTTTCCACCACCCCCCGGACGGCCAGCACATATTCACTGCGGATGGCATGGGCCTTTTCATGCACTGCCGCATTCCGGTCGGGATTGAACACCACCTGGGTAATGCCTTCCCGGTCCCGCAAATCAATAAATATTACGCCGCCGTGATCCCGGCGCCGCTGCACCCAGCCCATCAGCACCACCTGCGCGCCGGTATCCGCGGCGCCCAGAGCGTTGCAGTGATGGCTCCGCCGCATATCTCCCAATGTATCGTTCAATCCCTTGACTCCTTATGGATGCTTTTTTACAAATAAATGCAGATTTACACCAAAACCCTCAGTTTCGGTTACAAACAAAACCGGCCGGAAAATCATTTTTCCCCTACCTGCCCACATGCTCGGATATGAATGCTACCAGCCGGTCCATGGGCACCGCCACCTGGTCCCGGGTTTTCATGTCCCGTAAAACCGCCTTGTTTTCAGCCAACTCCTGATCGCCCACAATCAGCACCCGGGCCGCGCCCATGCGGTCGGCCCGGCGCATAAGCGCCTTTAGGCTCCGGCCCGAAAAATCCGCCTCCACGCGCACGCCCGCATCCGCCAGCTGGCTTGACCATTTGGCGGCCCGCTCCCGGGCGGCCTCTCCCATGGGCAGAAAAAAGACATCCGGCCCTGTTTCCGGGGCCGGAAACTTGGCGGCAAACAGCTCCACCAGGCGGTCCAGGCCGATGGCAAACCCGATGGCCGGCTGGGCCGGGCCGCCAAGCATTTCCACGAGCTGGTCATAGCGCCCGCCGCCGGCAACCGCGTTCTGGGCGCCGAGTTCCGAGGTCTGGATCTCAAAGGCCGTTCGCGTGTAATAATCAAGCCCCCGCACCAGGCGGGGATCGATCTGAAAATCAATATCCATATCCGCCAGGGCGGCCTGCACGGTCCGGAAATGCTGCCCGCAGTCATCGCAGAGAAAATCAAGCATGGACGGGGCATCGGCCACCGCCTCCCGGCAGGCCGGAACCTTGCAGTCCAGCACGCGCAAAGGGTTTTTCTCCAGACGGCGCAGGCAGTCCGGGCACAAATTCTCCGCCCTGCCGGCCAGCATTTCAGAAAGCTTCTGCCGAAACGCCGGCCGGCATTCGGGACAACCCAGGGAATTTAAATGCACCTGCAGGCCGGAAACCGAAAGCCGCCGGAAAAAAGTCATGCACATGTAAATGAGCTGGGCGTCCATGTACGGGGAATCCACCCCGAAGACCTCGGCATTGATCTGGTAAAACTGCCGGTAACGGCCCTTCTGTGGCCGCTCTTTTCTGAACATGGGGCCGATGGTATAAAACCGGGCTGCCGGGTCGGCGGCATAAATCTTATGCTGGATATAGGCCCGCACCACTGATGCAGTAGCCTCGGGCCGCAGGGTCAGCAGGGTGTCCCGGCTTCCGGCAAAGGTATACATCTCCTTTTCCACGATATCGGTATGCTCGCCGATGCTTCGCTGAAAAAGCGCGGCCTGTTCGAGTACGGGCGGCCGGATTTCCCGGAAACCGAAATTTTCGAAATGCCGCCTGGCCGTATCTTCAATGGACTGCCACACCGTGGTTTCCGGCGGCAGAATGTCTTTAAAACCCCTGACAAGCTGTATCATTAGCGTCCGCAAATCAACTGGACCGGCCAGGCCCGCTATAAAAATGACCTGCCGTCCCGAATGGAAATAATTGTGACCCTGCCGGTGATGATTATAATGATTGCAGGATAGCATGACATGGCCCGCAGGCCGCAAATTGTATAATCTTATATAGATACGAAAAATAACAAAATCTTGTCAACCCATATGTTGAACTTGACATCCCGGGCACGGACTATATACAAGAAAATCTATATATCCGGCAATATCCGGAAATTTCCGGCGCCCGGCCCAAACCGGCAAGTCCTTGCAAAAGCCGAAAGGAGACCCATCATGGCAAGCGCAGTAACCACGAAAAAACTTATGGACATGAAAAAAAAGGGCGAAAAAATAACTGTTCTGACCGCCTATGATCATCCGTTTGCGCAGATGGCCGATGAGGCGGGCGTAAACGTGTTGCTGGTTGGCGATTCGCTGGGCATGGCGGTCCAGGGCGAGGCCACCACTCTCGGGGTGACCATGGATGAAATGATTTATCACACCCGCATTGTGGCCAAAAGCGCGCGCACGTCCATGGTGGTGGGCGATATGCCGTTTATGTCCTACCAGAGTTCCAGATCCGGGGCCCTGGCCAACGCCGGCCGGTTTTTAAAAGAAGCCGGGGCATCGGCGGTCAAACTTGAAGGCGGGGCATCGGTGGCCGATACCATTGCCGCCATGACCCAGGCCGGGATTCCGGTCATGGCCCATATCGGTTTGACCCCCCAGTCGGTGCACCAGATGGGCGGCTTTCGGGTCCAGCGCGATCGCGACCGGCTCATGGAAGATGCCCGGCGGGTTGAGGCGGCCGGGGCCTTTTCCGTGGTCCTTGAAGGCATTCCGGCAGACATCTCAGCGGCCATCACCAAAAGTATCAGCATTCCGACCATCGGCATCGGCGCCGGGCCGGACTGCGACGGCCAGGTCCTGGTGATCCACGATATGCTGGGCTTAAACGGAGGCCATGTGCCCAAGTTTGTCAAGCAATATGCGCAGCTCCGGCAAAACGCCATGGACGGCCTGCGCGCCTATGTTGAAGAAGTTGCATCAGGCGATTTTCCGTCTGAAGAGCATTGTTATTAACCCTTTTGTTTTGCGTCAGATATCATGGATTCCAAGGGTGCTGTCAGCACGGACAAGTATATCAAGGCATTGATGGATATCAGCCATGCCATCAACTCGGATCTCTATCTCGAGGAGATCTTAAAGCTCATTGTCATGGTCACGGCCCAGGTTACCGGGGTGCAGATCTGTTCCTTGTGGCTGATCGAAGAAAACGACGGCCGGCCCCGCCTGCGCCTGAAAGCCACCCAAACCATTGAGCCCGCCTATGTCAAAGACCGGGTCTTAAACATCAGCGAAGGCGTAGTGGGCTATGTGGCCGCGGAAAAACTCCCGTTGATCATCAAAGATGTGTTGTCCGAGCCCAGATTCAAGGAAAAGGACATGGCCCGGAGTCTGGGGCTCAAATCCCTGGCCAGCGTTCCTTTGCTCCATGATGAACGGGTCATCGGCGTGCTCAACTGCTTTACCTCAGAGCCTCACGACTTTACAGATGTGGAGGTCAACCTGATCACCACCGTGGCCAACCAGGCCGCGGTGGCCATTTACAACTCAGAACTGGTGATCAAGACCAAGGTGATCCAGGAGGAGCTGGAAACCCGCAAGCTCGTGGAACGGGCCAAGGAGGCCATGATGCAGCGAAGCCGCATTGATGCAGACGAAGCCTATCGCCGCTTGCAGAAAAAAAGCATGGATTCGCGCAAATCCATGCGCAGCATTGCAGAGGCCATCCTGCTTTCAGAAGAACTTTACTGACATGCATGCAACGCATTTCATAAAAACCTTGACAAAAACATCTCCTTGAACTAATAAGTATTTGTTAACTTGCACAATGGCGTGCAGGTTTTACTGAATATTTTACAGACAAAGGCGTCTCTATTGCACAACGGCGTAGAGGCGCTTTTTTTTGCTCAAATTCAAATATATATAACATATTGAAATAATAAATAATAATTTAATGTCAAAAAAGTTGCACCAAGGAGGAAAATCATGTCTGAACTGCGTTTTTCCAAAACCAATGATGTACTGGGGACCGCCAACCGGGGCAATCCTGCGGAATCCGGTTTGTGTACCCTGTGCCGGGCTGACTGCCAGGGCAAATGCGAAACCTTTATGTCCAGCCTGGTGGGCCGCAAACTGCTCTATCCCCGAAGTTTCGGCATAGTCACCGCCGGGGCCAACAACACCACCCACGTGGGCGTATCCTACAATTCCCTGCGGATTCAGGGCTATGCCTACGGCTCCCACGGCCTGTCCCAGGGCCTGTCCACGGACCCGGATGACTGCATTTTCCCCAATGTGAGCCTGGAAACCGAATTCGGCAAGGAAATCAAGACCAAGGCCCGCGTTCCCCTGATGACCGGCGCGTTGGGCTCGACCTTTGTGGCGGCCAAATACTGGGATTCTTTTGCCATCGGCGCATCCCTGGTGGGCATTCCCGTGGTCATCGGCGAAAACGTGGTGGGCGTGGACCGGGAATCGGAAATGGCCACCGGCCGGATCACCAAGGCCCCGGAACTGGACCGGCGCATTGATTCCTACCTGCGCTACAATGACGGTTACGGCGCCATCATCGTTCAGATGAACGTGGAAGACACCCGAAACGGCGTTGCCGAATACATTGCCGAAAAATACGGCAACAAGTGCATCCTGGAACTCAAATGGGGCCAGGGCGCAAAGGACATTGGCGGTGAAATCCAGGTCACAAGCCTGGATTATGCCATCTTTTTGAAAAAACGCGGCTACGTGGTGGACCCGGATCCGGAAAAACCCTCAGTGCAGGAAGCCTTCAACCACGGCTCCATTACCTCGTTTGCCCGCCACAGCCGGCTGGGCGCAACCAACCTGGGCCGGGCGGATCTGGTGCGCGAGGAGTTCATGAAAAGCGTGGAATATCTGAGAAGCCTCGGATTCAAGCGCATTTCCCTCAAGACCGGCTCCTACGGCATGGAGGAACTGGCCATGGCCATCAAGTTTGCCACAGATGCAAAGCTTGATCTGCTCACCATTGACGGCTCGGGCGGCGGCACGGGAATGAGTCCCTGGAACATGATGCAGAGCTGGGGGGTCCCCTCCCTGCATCTGCATGCCAAGGCGCATGAATACAACAGCATCCTGGCCGCAAAGGGCGAGGATGTGGTGGATCTTTCCTTTGCCGGCGGCTTTGCCTTAGAAGACCACATCTTTAAGGCCATGGCCCTGGGCGCCCCGTACACCAAGCTGGTGTGCATGGGCCGGGCCATCATGATCCCGGGATTTCTGGGGGCCAACATCGAAGGGGCCATCAATCCGGACCGCCGGGAAAAGATCAGCGGCAACTGGGACAAACTGCCCAAGACGGTCAGCCAGCTCGGCACCACCCCGGAAGAAATTTTTGCCAGCTATTATGACGTGGAAGCCCGGGTGGGCAAAGACGAGATGAAAAACATCCCCTACGGGGCCATCGGTTTCTGGACCCTGGCCGACAAGCTGACCTGCGGCCTGCAGCAGTTCATGGCCGGCGCGCGAAAATTTTCCATGCCCGAGGTGGCCCGGGAAGATCTTTTTTCCGGCAACCGGGAGACCGCGGAGATCACCGGCATCCCGTTTGTCTGCGACGCCAATGACGAAACCGCCAAAAAGATCCTCAACAGTTAAATCCGCCAGCGCCTGTTTATAAGGCACGGCTTCAAAAAAACCCGCAGCACGGCGTTAGCGAGCCGCTGCTGCGGGTTTTTGTTTTTTTTGCCAGCCCGAAAAAATGGACAACCCGAACAATCTGCGCTATATATCACAGACAATTTTTTTGATCAAAGGCCAACAGGCAGGCAGCCATGTCCGAAAATGCAGCAAAAATTCCCACAGTGCTTTCCATTGCCGGTTCCGATCCCTCGGGCGGGGCCGGAATACAGGCTGATTTGAAAACCTTTATGGCCGTCGGGGTTTACGGGGCGGCTGTGATCACGGCCCTGACCGCCCAGAACACCCGGGGCGTGGACGGGGCCATGGCCGTACCAGCACAATTTGTTGACCGGCAGATGGCAAGCGTTCTGGCCGATATCCGGATCCATGCAGTCAAGCTGGGCATGCTGCCCAACCGGGAAATATGCGAAATTATTGCCGGCCGGGTAAAGGATCTCACCGTTGTCTGCGATCCGGTGATGGTCTCCACCAGCGGCCACCAACTCATTGACGATGCAGCCGTCAAATCCCTGATGACAGAGATGATTCCGGCTTCAGATTTTATCACCCCCAACCTTGCAGAGCTCGAAATCCTTTGCCGTGGCCCTGTCACGGACATGGAGGCCGCAGGCCGGGAACTTTTAAACCAGTACCCCGATCTTTGCGGTGCGGTTTTAAAAGGCGGGCATTCACGGCAGGCAAAGGAGGGGGAAGGCACGGTCACAGACTGGTTCATCTTCCGGGAAAACAATGCCGTCCGGGCCATCACCGCAGCCCATCCCCATATCCACACCCGCAACACCCATGGCACGGGGTGCACCTTTTCCTCGGCTTTTGCAGCATTTCTGGCCAGGGGCAAGGGGCCCGAAGAGGCGTTTTTCTCTGCCGTGGACCTGACGGCCAATCTCATTTCCATCTCGGCTGACCACGCCATCGGCGGCGGCCACGGCCCCCTGCTGCACCACAAAATGGCATCCACGGGGCGGAACAATCACTGGTCGTAAATCACGGCCCCGGCCTTTTTCATGTTTTCCACGGCAATCCGGCCGCCTTCTTCTGTCACCGGCCGGGTGGCGGAAAGCAGCACCAGGGTTTCAAAGCCTTGGGCCAGCGCATCGATTACCGTTGCCTGCACGCAGACATCCAAGGCAAGGCCGGCCACAAAAACCCGGTGAATGCGGGAGCGACGGAATTCCTCTGCAAGGCCGGTCTGGTCAAAGGCTGAATTCTGATCCTGGTCAAACCGCACGCCCTTGGTGATCACCATGGTGTTGCCCGGAAGATTCAGATCTTTGTGAAATGCGGCCCCCGGGGTGTCCTGCACGCAATGGGGCGGCCAGTCACCGCCCTGCTCCGAAAAGCTCACATGGCCCACCGGGTGCCAGTCCCGGGAGGCATACACCGGCACGCCCTTTTCCAGGGCCGCTTCAATCCAGGGATTGATCACGGCAACCACCCTGTCTCCCTCTTCAATGGGCAGGGCCCCTCCGGGGCAGAAATCGTTCTGCACGTCCACAATCAGCAGGGCATCGCCGGGCTTGAACACTTCATGGGGCTGGGTCATGAGTTTCCTCCTTTGCTTCATGCATTCTTATCAAGCCTTATAATAATCACGCGCCGGGCCGGTTCAACAGGGGCCGGACCCGAAGAACAACCGGTTGTGCCCACGATTTCCTTAATGCGCTCGTAAAAAGCTTTTTACCGCGCCCGCTGTTTGTCAGGAAGGAAGCCCTGTGGCCAGGGTCAGTTTTTTCGCTCCTGACCGTTTACGGAGGTTCCCGTAAACGCTCAATGTCGCTTACAAACCGACCCCGCCCTTGGACTTCCTTGGAAGTCTGATTTCAGATGGCGCCGTAAAAGTTCAAGATCAAGGCTTGTGCGATTTCGAAGAATGCAGCGTACTTATTCGTACGTGAAATTCTGAGAAATCGCGCGTAACGCAGATATTGGACTTTTCCGGTGCCATCATTTCCTTGATTGACCCGGCTTCAGGTGATACATACGTTTTTTTATCATTTCACGCAAACCAGCGATGATTTCAAGGAAAAACCATTGAATATTTTTGACAGCCACTGTCATTTAAACGACAGGGCCTATGATAAAGACCGCGGCGCAGTCATTGAAAACGCCCGGGAAGCCGGGGTCCGGAAAATGATGATCGTCGGCATCACCCAAAAAACCTGCAAACAGGCCATAGAGATCGCAGAAGCCCATGAAGGCTGCTACGCCTCGGTGGGCATCCATCCCCATGACGCGGCCGCATGCAGCGAAAAGACCCTGGCTGCCTTAAAAGAAATGGCCCGGAACCCGAAAGTCAAGGCCTGGGGCGAGACCGGCCTGGATTTCAACCGGATGTATGCGCCCGCAGACATTCAGGAAAAATGGTTTGTGCACCAGATGGAAACTGCTGCTGAATTGGGCCTGCCCCTGATCTTTCATGAGCGCGACAGCCAGGGCCGGTTTGCCGAACTCATCCGTACCCGGGCGCCCAAAGGCATCCAGGGGGTGGTGCACTGCTTTTCCGGCACTTCAGACGAACTTCACCAGTACCTGAACATGGGCTTTTACATCGGCATTACCGGCATTCTCACCATTTCCAAAAGGGGTGCGGCCCTGCGGCAAATGGCGGCGGCCATCCCGGAAGACCGCCTGCTGATTGAAACCGACGCCCCTTACCTGACCCCGGCACCGGAAAAAAACCACACCCGGCGCAATGAACCGGCATTTGTCAAGCGGGTGCTGACAAAACTGGCAGAGGTGAGAAACACCGATGCCCGGGATCTGGCCCGGGTTTTGTGGGACAACACCAGCCGGTTGTTTGACATCAATGATGCAGGCCCGGCAATTCAATCCGTCAAAAAGGAAAACCTCCAATGAAAATAGGAATCATCGGCCTGGCCGGCTCCGGCAAAACCACGGTTTTTGAAGCCCTGGCCCGGGATTTTGCCGCCACCGGCGGCCGCACCGAAACCCGCATCGGAACCATCCACGTGCCTGACCAGCGCATTGACATCTTAAGTGAGATGTACCGGCCCCAAAAAACCATCTACGCCCAGGTGGAATATCTGCTGCCCGGAAAAGGCGAGCAGAAAAAAGCCGGCAGCGAAGACAGCGCCCTGATGCGCGCGGTGCGCGACACTGATGCACTGATCCACGTTGTGCGAAACTTTGCCGCATACGGCATGGAAGCCCCGGACCTGGAAAATGACTTTTTGCTTCTGGACCAGGAACTCATGCAGACCGATCTCAGCGTGGTGGAAAAACGCCTGGAACGCATGGCCCTGGATGCCAAAAAGGGCCGGCCCGTGGACAAGAAGGAACAGGCCCTGCTGGAGCAGTGCAAAAACGCCCTGGAGCAGGAAACGCCCCTGCGGCACATGCCGGAAATCGGCCAATCCAGGCTTTTGCGCGGCTACGGGCTCATGTCGGCCAAACCCGCTTTGGTACTTTTCAACAACGCGGACGAAGACGAGGCCCTTCCGGCTGCGGGCCAAATCCCGCAGACAGAGACCTGCCGGGTCATCCGGGGCAAGCTCGAACATGAACTGGCCCAGATGTCAAAGCAGGAGGCCGCGGAACTGCTCGAAGAGTTCAACATCGCGGCCCCGGCAACAGACCGGGTAATCCGGGCATCATACAAAATCCTGGGCCTGATCTCCTTTTTTACCGTGGGCGAAGACGAGGTGCGCGCCTGGACCATCGGCCGGGGAACTCCGGCACTGGAAGCCGCCGGGGCCATCCACTCAGATATCCAGAAAGGCTTTATCCGCGCGGAAGTGGTCTCCTACGAGGACCTGATGGCCGCCGGCTCCATGGCAGCAGCCAAAAAAAACGCCACCCTGCGCCTTGAAGGCAAAACCTATGAAGTGGCGGACGGGGATATCATCAATTTCCGGTTCAATGTGTAAAAGGCATTAAAGCATCATTGAAGAAGCAGCAATGCTGCAATAAAAATTCAGCCATGGCAGCAGCGGATTTGCGCCAAATCAATCCTACAGCACACCTGATCACGGGGCATCAGCAAGACTTCGGGCTGCATTGAGACCCGCTGTGGCCGCTTGCTGCTGATTTTTGAATTTTGCCGCTTTTTCAAAAGCATCAACAGCTTCATGAACCAAACCGGCTTTTAACGCGCTGTAGCCCATCATAAGGGCGGAATCGCCCTTGTCTGAATTCAGGCCGTAGCTTTTTTGAAAGGCGCCATAGGCTTGTTCCGGTTTGTCCTGATTATAAAGGATACTGCCTAGCATATGCCAAAGACGGGGCTCAGGCGTTCGTTCAACGGCCTGTTTTAATATGGCGGCTGCTTTTTCCGGACGGCAGGCAGCCAGATAGGCCGAAGCCGCTTTTTCATACTGCCGGGCGGCCGGGTCCTGTTGAAGCAAAATTTCATACTGGTCTGCCGCCTTTGCCGGCACGCCTGCAGCCATATAAAGATCCCCCAGCCGGAGCACGTCTTCTTTGCGGGGGGCAACCAGCTGATTGTGAACCTTAAAGGCAGCAGCGGCCTTATCGTAATTGTCCGCTCTTATATCGACATTGGCAAGCATCTTCCACCATTGCGGTTTTTCCGGCTGACGCGCCAAAAGGCGATAAACCGCCTGTCTGGCCTCCTGCCCCTTATCAAGCGCCATGCAGACTTGCGCAAATGACTGCAGCCATTCTAAACGAACATTTTCCGGATCACCTGTACACAATCTTTCAAGCAGATCATAGGCTTTTCCTGCCTGCCCTGCCATCATACGGCAGCCGGCCGCCTGGAACAAAACATCCGGCGATTTTTCCGCCTGCAGCTGCCAGGCGCGTTCCAAATAATCGCCGGCCGCGGAAAATCGTTCCAGGTCAAAACATGCCTTGCCCATATTCTGCCATACAGCCGGATCCTGATCATTACAGGAAACCGCTTTCTTATAGCTGGCAAGCGCTTTTCGCGGCTTTTGCGCAACAGCGTATACATTGCCCAGCTGCAAAAAAACACGGTAACCGGTTTTTGCCTGCCGCCGGCTTATACAGTTTGTCAATATCTGTTCGGCTTCTGCGTATTGTTTGTTTTCAACCGCCTGAGCCGCCTCGTAAAGCGCCTGCTGTTCAACCCGGGACTGCGGAGTCTCCCGGGCTTGCGCAGCCACGGGTAAATTGGCGGCAAACAACCCCAAAATCTGCACCAGAAACAAACCCATTAAAAACTTTCCCGCTGCCCTGCTCATCACCAAATACTTCCCTTGATGCCCTGGCATGAACTTTTTGCCGCACCATCACATCTCGTTGATATTAAAAATAATACTCGTCTCCATCCAGGTATCCACAGCTTTTCCGTCAATCTTTCCGGGCCTGAAACGCCATGAGGAAACGGCTCTGATCACGCTTTTGTTGAAAATCTCTTTTGGCTCTGCAGAAATGATCTCCACTTGAGATACGGTTCCATCCCTGGTTACCAGAAACTTTACCCTGACTTCACCACTGAGGTTCAACCGTTTGGCCTGATAAGGATAAGCCGGATGCATTTTGGCAGTTGCCATGGGCACTGTATCCACTTCAGTCTGGTCAAACTTTCCTTCAAATGACGGAGCCCTGATTCCGGACAATGTCAAAGGCTCAGAGATCTTCGGCCCGGCAGCGGCCCGGGCCGCCGAGTCCAATTCCATGGCCTCGATTTCAGGGATCCGCGCGCGATGGTGGACAACCTGATCCGGAATGTCGATCGGGTCGGCCTTGTCATCACTGACAGGGGCGTTTGGCTCCGGCTGATTTTCGGATTCAGACGGTTTGGCTTCCTGATCCGGAGCATCGGTGTTGAGCACCTGCAAAGCGCCAAAATCCGCCATCAATTCCGGATTTTTTTCAGCCGATTGCTGCTGGATGATATAATGGGGAAACACCACGAATAAAAACAGGTTTACGCCCAGCAGCACCAGGACCACAAAAGCATATTGCCTTGTTTTCTCTGCCATAGAATCTAGGATCCTTTTTGTCGCCTGGCAGCGATACTGACATTATTGGCCCCGGCCAGGCGGCACTGATCCAGAACCTCAATGACAAGGCCTGTGTCACTTTTTCTGTCCGCAACAATCACTGCTGCAGCCCTGGGGTGCTCGGCCATGGCGTTTTCCACATGCGGCCGGACCATCCGGATGTCTATCGGCTCATGATCCATAAAGATTCGGCCGTCTTCGCCAACGCCGATCATGATGTTTGCCTCTTTTTTGTCCCGGGCGGTGGCAGCAGTGGGCCGGTCCACATCCAGCCCGGTTTCTTTGACAAAACTGGTCGTGACCATAAAAAAAATCAGTAAAAGAAAAATTAAATCTATCAGCGGGGTGATATTAATCCCTTCACCGGATTCACTGTAACGCAGCGACTGTCGCGCATTGATCATGCCGTAAAATTCCTTTTCAAAACAATACGGGTTTCTTTGAGCCGAGCTTCCAGCAGCCGCGCCTGCTGTTGAAGCAGCACATACATCAACAGCGCCGGAATACCGACCAGCAAGCCGCAATGAGTGGAAACCAGGGCTTTGGATATGCCCCCGGCAAGGGCTTTTGCATTGCCGGTCCCAAATACGGAAATAACGCCAAAAGTGTCGATTATCCCCAAAACGGTTCCAAAAAGTCCAAGCAGCGGGGCGGCAGCAGCCAGGGCCGCCACCAGGGAAAGTCCCTGGTGAATCCGTTTTTTCTGACGCAGCCAGTGCTCCTCAAGAATTTTGGAATCCAGGTCCGGATTGCCGCAGCAATACCTGCGGAAGTGAACCGCCAGTTCTGCACAGACATCCATGGCGGTGCCGGATGGGGCCGGCATGGAACCGGAAACCATGCTCACAGCCAATTCGGGCCGCATGGCGCGGCCGCTGTTTTTCAAAAAAAAATAAATGCGCTCGGCAATCAATCCCCATACCCACAGGGATATTGCCAGCAGAAAAAACATAACCAGCCCGCCCTGGCGGAAATAATGCATGGCATCAATAAAGCAGTTCATGCATGCCACCTTATTCCCGGCTGACGGACATACCGGATTCAACGCAGCCCACCCGGCCGTTTCTGCAGATAATATTGCTTAAGGTCACGGACTTTTCTTCCATATCACCGACAATGTGCTCGATCCGCCGCCGGAGAAAGGCGTGGAAAAGCATCACGGGAATGGCCACGGCAAGGCCCAGCATCGTCGTCACCAGGGCCTCTGATATCCCCCCGGACATCAGGCGCGGATCCCCTGTTCCATAAAGTGTGATCACGTGAAATGTGCCGATCATGCCTGTTACCGTACCCAGCAATCCAATAAGGGGCGATACAGCAGCCATTACATTAAGCGCCGGCAGGAAACGCTCCAGCCTGGGAAGTTCTTTTAAAATGGCCCCCTGAAGAATATTTTCCAGATTCTCCCGGTTCTGGTCCACGGCTTCAAATCCGGCCATCAAGACATTGTATACCGGCCGCCCTTTTTTGGACTCAAGCAGCTTCTGACACCCCATCCAATCGGCATTTGCAGCGAGTTTGTTGAAGTCTCCCATCATCCGGTCTGCATTGGCATGCACACGATGCAGAAAAACCAGCCGTTCAATGACAATAAACACGGCCAGCACCCCGATGCCCAAAATCGGCCACACCAAAAATCCGCCTTTTTTTATTTTTTCCATAAAAGTGGAACGATGGGAAATCCGTTTTAATGCCGAACCCCCGGAGGGGTCCAGATAAACCGACTCGGCCTTGCCGTGCATATATTTTTCCAGATTCCGCCGCATACCCCGCCCCGGCAGAGCGGAAATGGCCTTAAACGTTTGGTGCGCCTCTGAATAACGCAGCAACCCGGTTTCATCCGGTGTTGTATAAGCCGCCGAAAACGGACCAACAGTTAACAGGGTGGCTTTTTGAATCCGTCCATCGCGGCCGAGGAAACTCCCCTGAAAGGTTTCCACCTGCCCGGTTTTTTCCATTTCCTCAAATATCAGGCCGGCCAGGGCCTTGACAGATGCAATGCCCGGAAACTGATCCGTATCCAGGATGCCGGTCAGCACCTGATCCCTGTCAGGCTTGCGGGCGCTGAAATGCGACCCGGATATCACCGGAAACAAATCACCCGCAGTCTCCCGCAAAACCCCGGCATACGCATTCATGCCGGTTTCCAGCCGGTTCACCTTCCCGGCCAGCTCCTTTTTTTTTATACCTAACCGGTCATATTCCGCGTCCATCGCGCTGATATCGGACTCAAGGGTTTCGACTTGCTTTTCAGCCCTGGCAACTGCATTTTCCAGGCGCTTGCGGTTTTGAAAAATTGCCTGTTTTCGCTTTTTGAATTCCGACTGCGCCGCCTTATAATCGAAATCCACCTTCCGGGAAACAGCCCGCATGTCTGCGGCACCGGAAAATCCCACCAACCCGCACCAAAAAACGGCAGCCATCGCTGCCACCCACGGCCAACAGCGTTTCATTCTACCTCCAGTCTGCCCAGAGGCAAATTGATCATTTTCACCGGGGACCGCTGAGCGGCCACTTCCATGGCCGCTGATATGGCTGAATCGTATTTTTCCCCCAGCAGCTGCCAGCTCTGCTGAGCCGGCACATACCGGCCTGTTGTGCTTCCGTCAGCGGTCCGGCAAAAAAGGGAAAGCCTGCCGACCCGCAACACATCCACGGCCATCTCCCGGTTGTCTATATCCACGGTTTGCCCGCTTGTTTCCAGGCGGCGCCCGTAATCCAGTTCCACCTGCAGGGCCTCAAACGTTCGCCGGGTTTTTTCGGCAAGCGGCACATCCGGATCAATCAAACAGGTTTTCAATGCCTTGATCCGTTGGGAGCGCTCGTCTATCAGAAAAGGCAGGTCGTTTTCCACAAATCGATCCAGTCGGGCGGCGATACCTTCCAGGGTGGACTGAAGCTCTTTTTTGACCCGGTCTGATTCCACAATGGTCTGCTCCATGCCGTTCACCTTCTGTCTTCGCAGATCAAGTTTATCGGACAAACGATCTTTCCGTGTCTCCATGGTTTGTATTTGGGACTCAAGCTCCTGGTAACGCCTCTTCAATGACTGCTTCCGCTCAGTCCATTGCTCCTCGTGCTGCTGCATTTTTTGGCGTTCTGCGATTTCCTTTTCCGCTGTCTGGTAAATATCCAGCGGGTTTTGCCCGGCCGGGACAACCCCGGCCATGAGCACAAGCAACACCAAAAAGTACCCGCAGCACCGGCCCGGGCGAATAATTGATTTTTTCTCATGTGCTTTCATTTTTTAATTGCCGCCTCTTACTTTTTGCGCTATCGGGCAAATGGCTTTAAAAAAACACTGCAGATGTTTTTCAGCCGATTCTAGAAATTCATTTGCACACCGGCCAAAAATTCAGTGCCATCAACATCATAGGCATCTGTAACGTCTTTTTTGTTCAAGATATTATCCACCCGCACAAACCCCTGGTAATGATCTCCGAAATCCTTGTTTAAGACGATATCAAAAACCGCATATTCATCCAGGCGTTCTTCATTGTCCTCATCTGCATATCGGCGACCCCGGTATTGGCCTTCCAAAAAAGCTGAAATGCCGTATTGCCGCCAGAAATAGCCCAGACGCATGCTGACCTGATGCATTGGCCGCTCTCCCAACTCCATGCCCGTATCCAGATTTTCCGTATCCAAATATGTATAGGCAAAATCCGCCGTCAAATCGTCGGTGATAACGATGGCAGTACTGACTTCCACCCCACGGATCCGGGCTTTTTCCACATTTTCCCATACCAGATCCCAGGGAGGTGCTCCCTGACGGATACTGCGGGAAACAATCAGGTTATCCACCTCATTTTGAAACAAAGTAGCTGACAGGGAAATATTTTTGGTCGGGTTCCAGTCCGCACCCATGTCATAGCCCCAGGATTCTTCCGGCTCCAAATCGGGATTGGGCTGAACCGCGTAGGGCCCCATGCGCCACTGACCGTAAAGCTTGCTCAGCGTTGGCGCGTTAACCCCCCGGCCCACGGAACTGCGGAGCTTGACGGCATCGCTTACCCGATAGGCAATGCTGAACTTCGGCGTGACCTCGGATCCCCACTCGTCATGCTCGTCCACCCGCACCCCGAGCACCAGCACCAACGGGTTGAAATCGATTTCATCTGAAACAAAAAAACTCAGCACATCTTCTTCCGCTTCGTATTCCTTTATTTTATCATCGCGCTCTTCACGCTCAAACTGCGACCCCAGCGTCAAAAGGTGACGGCCGGAAAACAAACGACTGTAATTGATTTCTGTTTCATACATGTCATGGGCATATTCGGTTGCTGTTTCACCGGTTTGCTCATCGCTGCTTTCATGATCATATCTAAACCATGAACCCCATAGCCGAAGCGTTGACAAATTATCCGGCTTCCATTGCCAGGACGGGTTTACGCCCACGCGCTGCTGGATCCGGTCCTCATAGTCCATCCGGTGTTCGGAAAAATAGGGTTTCAGGCTGATCTCCGCCCGGGGCGACAAATCATAACGAAGTGTCCCCTGAATCGCATGCTCCTTGTATTGATCATAATCCGGATCAACGCCGTCTGAATGCTTAGAAGTATAACTCAGGACGGATCCCATGCCGTTGCTTTTCCAGCTGCCGGTGGCTTCCATGATCCGCCGGTTTCGACTGCCTGCAGCCGCAGATGCGGAAAAGTCCTTTCCGTCTTCTGCCTTGCGCGTGATGACATTGATTACCCCGCCCATTGCCTCGCTTCCGTAAAGGGCGGAGCCAGGCCCCTTGACCACCTCGATTCGTTCGATCATTTCCGTTGGATAAGACTGTAAATCCACGGATGCATCATGGCCGCCATAAATACGGTGACCATCCACCAGGATCAGCACATGCCTGGACTCCATGCCTCTGATGCTGACCTTGCCCTTGTCGCCCCATGACCCGCTGTCCATATCAACCCTGAGACCGGGCAAATGTTCCAGTGCCTCCTGCAGCGTCTTGAGCTTCCTGTCTTCAATTTCCCGGCGGGTAATCACCTCGGTTTTAACCGGCACATCCTCTATGAGATGATCGGTCTTGGTCGCGGTGACCACCACATTGCCGGCCTGTATGACATCTTCTCCGGCCACTGCCTGACCGGCGCTTAACATGCAAACCAGCAGCAAACCGATCCCTGACCGCAACCATCGCAATTGGCTATATCCCATTGAAACAAACTCCTTTAATAGATTAACTAAACTGAAATAAAATAAAGCCTTTAATTTTAACCCGCTAAATAAGTTAGATAACACTAAATCAATTTTCGTTGCTAACGATTCAGGCCAGAAAATTAACGTTTCAGGCCAGGGCGGATTTTTCCTTTGGCAACCGGGAAAAGACAAAGCCCATTTTTTAAGAAGGCTGAAAGCTTGTTATTTTTCCGGACCGGACTGCATCATTGTACAGGCTTGCCGGCGAACCCGGGAGGGACGCATTCCGTGGTATTGGTAAAACAACTTGCTGAAATGACTAATGCTGTCATAGCCCACCGCATAAGCCACTTCAGTCACATTCATTTCACCCTGGCGCAGAAGCGAAATCGCTTTTTCCATCCTCAGCCTGCGCAGATACGCATAAGGGGTCGTGCCGCAAATATGGGGAAACAGCTGTTTGAGCTTGGAGGCACTGACCCCTGCCCGGCCGGCCAGTTCCACGATTGAAGGCGGGTTATCCATAGCTTCTTCCATGCAGGCGATGGATTTTTGGATGATCTGCACGTTTGACGGGCTGCTCTCATTGAACGGGGTTAACTCATCAATGGCAACGATATTACAGATAAGCTCCAGGATCTTGGCCAAATAAAACAGATGAACCGGACCTTTGGCAAAATCGGAATGAAGAATCTCATTGACCACCGACCGCATGCCGGAAGTCATCGGAAGGATCTGCTGATGCGCAAACACCTGGTCAGCCCCTATTCTTTCATAAATCCAGGCAGCGTTTTCTTCCGCAATCACTCGGGTCAGCAAGCACCGGCCGACAGTGACCATAAGCCCCTGGCAGCTTTTTTTGTCGCCTTCGCATTCCAGCCTGCAGCCATTGGGGGAACAGTGAAAATGGCAGCAGTTATCCGGAACCCAAAAATCCCGTACCTGCCCTTCAAATACAGCCCTGACCCGAATTTTTCCACACAGACAAAAAAACAGACAAATGCAGTCGGAATGATCATGCTCCGGTGACTGTCCGGAAAAAACCGATGATGCCATATGAACAATCCGGATATCCGGATCAGACCAGATGGTCCGATCCGGAAGCCCGTATTGGCCTTTTTTATCAGCTTGCATGGTCATCGATATGGGATCCATCGCATTTGGCAACAAAATATTCCCCCTCATTTACCGGGATTTTTCACTTCACCGGGAATTTGAAAAACCAAAGTGGCCGTCTGCTTTTCCTGTAAGTACTTTTCCCGGTCTGCGCCCTCGGCATCAACCTTGACAGAATACCGCACAAACCAGCGGCCTGAGCGGGGAATGGGAATGCGAATCGTATCACCGGACACGGCAGTCTTTGAATAATAATAATCCTCCGAACGCGTGGAAAATCCGTTGTAAGTGGCATTCCAGGTCCCGGGCCCGGTATATGGCTTCCCCTTAAAATAAACTTTCAGCTCCAGGTCATCGCCCGCCTTGAGCCCGGAGATATCGCGGACAGGGACCAATTCAAGATTCTGGCCGATGCGCCCCGGGAAATCGGACGAAGATTTTTCACAGGTCACATAGGTTTTGGCGTACTGCTTGCTGTAAAGACTGAGCTTGATTTCCCCTGATCTGTCAATAATCGCGCTTTTGGGCTTGATGGTATGCCGTTCACGACCTTTTTCATCCATATAAACCGTATAAAAGCCGGGATTGGTCTCAGCGGCAAGCACATAAGTGCCCGGCCCGTCATAATCCACCATGTACGAATGAAGGCAGGTTTCATTGCGGATTTTGATTTTCCGGATATCACCGGCAGGCGTATATACACGCACTGATTTTAATTTTTCCGCGCGCACGCCGTCATCTACGGGAATATGATGCCCATAGCAGAAAAAAAGCGGGGAGACTTTCCCGGCATGGACATGGTACCGGCTGGATTGAATAAACAGGGAATGGCCGTAAGCATCAGACGGCAGGACCGGCTGCAGCAAAAACACCGTAAGCAAACCCATCAATGCATACACTTTTTTCCGACTCAGCATTTTAACCATTTTTGCATCCTTTGTTGAAATGAAACAAAAAAAAGGCCCAACCCGACGCATAAACAAACTGCATCTTTTGTTGTGCCTTCACTTTCTTCGCGATTCATCAATCCGAAGACCGTAAAACAAAACATCATCAATTAGACTTGTCTAATTAAAAAAGAAGTTTCTAATTAATCCGGCAAAAAATTTTTGTCAACGTTTTTTTCCTTTTTTCGAAAACCCCTCAACCCCCTTGCCCGAACTGCAAACCGGCTCAACTCTTTTGATTCCAAACAGGCCAGAACCCTGCATTTTTCAGGAGCTATGACAAAACCGGCGGCTCCCGTGAAAAAAAGCCGGGCCAGGGGCAGCCGGCTCAGCATCAGGCGGCACCTCAATGCGTCCCTGCCAAACGGGCAAATATCGCACAAACTACAGGTTTCAATAAAAACACGGCCCTTGCCGTCATATTTATCCGCAATCAGGTTCACCAGTTCACAGGCGGAAGATCCGTCCAACACCCCTGACGGCTGCACATATAAATCACCGGCGATCTGCCGATACCGGATGGCAAAACCGGCGCTCATTTTCCTGCCCCCTCCCGGCCTGAACGCAAACGCTGCTCCAGTCTTTCCTGAATTTCTTCATGCAACGATTTGCCGCCCATCAGCCTGGACTTCATGTTGATCATGCCCAATTCCCTGCGCCTCAATGCTTTTTGCGCATCACGGTCAAAAAGACAATCGCCTTGACGGATTTCTTTTTCCATATCTTTCCCTTTTTTGAATTTATTTTTTGGGCCTTCATTCAGGCACTGTTTTTTGCGGTTCTGGCCACAGCATTGAAATCAGCGGGTTCGGCATTTGATTGGGATTGATTCCAAATCGCCTCGGCAACGGCATTCAGACTTGAATTGGGCAGCATGAAAACCGGTTTCTGATATTTTTTGCCCAGTTTTTTGACAAGAGAACAGGCATTATGGCTATTGCAGCTGACCGGGCAAACAATCATATCCGAACGCTTAAACTGCCCTTCCAAATTTTTTGCGCCGTTTTTGACAGACCCGTCATGATGTTCAAATAAACCATTTCTGCCTTCGACAAGCTTTCGGTAAAGCGATTTCATCCGGGTAATACCCCCGACCATCAAAATCCGTTTATTGCATAAGTCATAAACAGGACAATCCCGGTCACAGTCATGAAATGCAGACAAGCGTGCCATCATGCCTTCAATTTCTGTTTTGAGCCGGTTGTTGGCATCCCGTTGTTTTTCCAGCTTGCTGGCTACTGAAGTATTTTGCTCCCGCAGACTTGTCATCTCCTGATCCTTTGCCCGGGTCAGCGCTTCAAGCTCAGCCACCCTGACCCGAAGACGGTCATTGTCCCTTTTGACTTCAGCGATAAAGTCTTGCTCCGAAATTTCGGCAACAAATTGTTGCAATCTTGACTGCTCCTGCTCCGAGGCCCTGACCCGCCTTTCCAAGGATGCCTTCTCAACAGACAACCGTTCTTTTTCTTTTTCCAGGGCCCGCCGGGCCTTTCTTGCCTTTCGGAGGCTTTCCTGCAAACCTTTCATGCTCTTTTCCCGCTCTGCCAGCTGCCATTTTAACCCGACCTGATCTTCAGCATTTTTATGCATGGCCATATGGATGTTACCAAAAACCTCACGCCTAAATTCAGCCGGAAAGCCCGGCCTTGAAGCGATCTCCCACAGAATCACCTGATAATCACCGGTTTTAAACAGATCCCGCCATTTCTGCATTAATTCCTTTGGGTCCAGGGATTCAAAACTTTCTGAATCCTTTTTAAACTTACGGAAAAGCAAATTCTCCACTTTTCGGGAAAGCTTATTTTCACTGTCTGAACTGGCCACTATCGCTTCATGAATTTCAAAGGCGGATTTTTTATTGAATGACAAACCGGATTTTTTCAGCACCTGCTTTTGTTCGGACCGCGTCAGACATATTTCTGCCACCGGACAGGTCAAAAAACCGTCAAATTCCCAGAATCGCAGTCGGCCATTGGGCTTGGTTTCAGATCTGTTCTCAGCACTGTGCCTGGTTTCCCCCGGCTCGCGGAATTTTTCATTAATGGGCATTTTTTCAATCCTTTCCTGGAAAAATGTTCAAAATATTCTGAAATGATGCCGCTGATGACTAATCCATATCCGCCAGAACCTGTGTCAACTTTTTGCGCAATGATTCCAGCTGTTTTGATTTAAAGGATTTCCGACTTTGCTCAAGATCCTCAATGGCATCCCGTATGGCGGTTTTTAACTTCTTCTCCCGTTCCCGGGAGGAATGAACTTCCAAAAGCCGGGAAAAATGGCCGACGCCAGGCTTATCCGCTCCTTGCTCAAGCACGGCGGCAACCAAGCGGCGATGCCTGTCAATACAACATTGCAGTTCCTGAACGCTCTCGCCAACGGCATTTATCAATTCGTTTCTGTTTGCTTTCATATTATTCGACAATCCTTCTTTTGTTTTATACTTCTAATTTTAGCGCAAAAAAAAGACCCGTCTGTCGTCATACAGCTTCCAGGCGTTTCTGTGTCTCACTGAAATGAAAGCGCATTGACAATTTCTGCCCTGAAATCCCAAAATTATGTCGGGCAAACATATTTTGTTTTAGATTTCTATTTATATTTTACCTATCTAATAATGCTGTTTTAAATTCGTGTCAAGCTTTTTTTAAATGCTTTATTTTTATGCTTGACAGTGCTGTTCCGGTTTGATTAGGCTTTAAACCATAAATTTTATCTGCCCAGGTGCTCTAACAGAGCCTAACAGGGAACCCCGTGTGAATCGGGGACGGGCCCGCCGCTGTGATCGGGGACGAAAGCTGCAAAACACCACTGGCCAATCATGCCGGGAAGGTGCAGCCGGTAGGATGATCCGAGAGTCAGAAGACCTGCCTGAGCAGTAAGGAACACGACCGCGAGGACAGCGTCGTGTCCCGCGTCATCTGCGGATAAAAAAGGGAAATCCCGGATCGATTTGTTTCGATCCGGGATTTTTTTGTTTGGAGGATTGTCAATGAAACCAGATGTCCTTTTTTTCAGTGCAGCAGGGTGTTATTTTTTGAGTTTCGCCGCTGCATGGGCTCCCGGAAGGTGGGGCAACACAATGTGGTTGTTTTTACTCCCGGGTCTTTCTGCCAATGCCGCGCTGGTATTTTGGCGATACTCGACCGCCTGGCCCCTGATGCCCATGTATCTGGGGCCGGCAACCCTGCCGCTTTGCCTGGGTTTGCTGACCACGCTCGACCGGCGCAGGGCAGATGATATCCGGGCACGCCGTTTTGTCCTGGGTCTGACCCTGTTTTTGGCTGTGGCCGCGTTTTTGTTTCCCAAGGATTTTTATCTGCCGTTTTTAAAATCCAACACCCCGGCCTCTCACCTGTTTTTTCTATTCAAAACCCTCGGCCAGGGCTGCTTTCTTTTCAGTGCCGCATGGGCATGGGCAGGTCTTTTATCAGGCAAACCGCAGCAGCCCTGGCTCGGCTGGGCGGTTTGGGGGTTTGTCTTCTGGACCCTGTGCATGTTCTCGGGCATGCTTTGGTCTTATCTGGGCTGGGGATCGCCGGTTGTCTGGGATGATGCGGCCATCACCCTGATTATGGCGACCTGGTTTTTTTATATCAGCCTGCTGCATTTGCATCTCACCGGCACCTGGACGGCTCAGACCCGGGCGGCTTATGCCGCATCAGGTGCTTTCGTGGTCGTGACGCTGAACTTTGTCCCGGACCTGGGGCCGTTACGATGGCCGTTCTAGATGCCATGCCAATATTTTCTTACATATGGAAAAAGCTGGCCGGCATTCATCTGACCATCGTGTTGTGCCTTTTGCTGGCCGCGGATCTGTCTTTCGGATATGTCTGCCTGAACCGCAATGAAATCCTTTTTGCGCCCTTAAACGACGTGGGCCTCATTGCCTGGATCAACACCTATGGCCGCTGCAACCTGAAATCCACGGCCTGGCTGCTGGCCCTGCTGGTTCTGCTGACCCTTTTTTGCATCAACACCTTTGTGTGCACGACAGATCGGGTGGCGCGGCTGATCCGGCATCGCAAAAAGTATCCGCGGCTGCGCCTGCTTTTCAGGCTTGCCCCGCATCTCATGCACTACGCCCTGATCCTTATCCTGACCGGTTATCTCTGCAGTTATACGTTTTCCCGGGTTCTGGACGCACGGACACTCGTGCCCGGATCCTCCCTGACGCTGCCCGACACTGAAGCCAGAATCCAATTCCAATCCTTTTCCCCGGATTATTACAAAGGCGGCCGAATGCCTGCCTTTAACCAGCATGTGATCCGGCCCCGGGCTTGCCTGCTCCTTATCGACGGCGACCGCCGCAGAAAAGCCCATCTTTCCTATAACAAGCCTGTCATTTTTCAAAATTACGGCATCTTTCTCAAGGATTTCGCGCCAAAGAAAAAAAACAGCGGAATGAACAGCAACGAACGGATCGATCTGACCATCCGCAAAGATCCCGGGGTCTTTTTATACATGCTGGGCATGCTTTTGTTTACTGCCGGAATCGCCTTGTACCTGACCGATTGGATGGCTCTCAAAAATGGAAAAAGGAGGTCTGATGAATAAAATGCTTTGGGTTTTTCTATATATGCCAATCCTTCTGCTGCCCATACTTGTTTATGCATGCGGTCAGTCCGGAGATAAAGGCAACGCGGAGGATAACAACAGGTCCTTTATTCAATTGGGGGAATTTACACTGCAAAAGGTTTCCCCCGGACGAACCGAGGTACGCGACGGCGCCGGCCGCAGGCTGGTGCTGGTGCCGAAAAACGCCCCTGCGCCCGGAAATGTGGATTCCAACCGTCTCATCCGAACACCGGTCAAGCGCGTTGCGGCATATGGTGCATTTAATGTTTCCGTATTAAAAGCGCTGGGGGTTTTGGAAACAACGCTGGTGGGATCCACTTATCCAACAGAGAAATGGCATATCCCGGAAGTCAGAAACGGTATGAAATCCGGAAAAATCGCTTTTCTGGGAAGTGACAACAGCATTGATTTCGAGCGCCTGGATCAGGTGCAGCCGGATCTGGTGCTGACCTGGGACCGCTCCATTATTCCCATGCTCAATGACCTGGACATTCCCTGCGTTATCACTTCTTCAACCACGGCCATGTGTTTGAATACCCGGATGCGTTTTGTCAAATTCCTGGCTCCTTTCTTTCACCGGGAGGATCAGGCCCGGAGTTTTTTCAACCGGGTCAACACCGCTTTGACGGAAATCCGCGAACAAACCCATAATGCAGGGCCGCCGCTTAAGGTTATGTGGGGGGATATCTACGAAAAAAGGGTGCTGGTGGAACCGGGCAACGCCTGGGTGGCCGAACTGATCAATACCCTTCAAAGTGATTACCTGTTTGATGACGTCTTTGGCACGTCCTGCATTGAGATCAATGTAGAACGGTTTCTCTACAGCGGCAAAGAAGCCGACATCCTGTTTACTTACCGCACGCCTGAACAGGGCGCCACGTCCAAAAAGGCCCTGGCTCGCCTGAACCCGATTTTATCCGGCATACGGCCCTTAAATGACGGAAGGGTGTATGCGCCTCTGCCGCATTATGCACAATCCTATCACCGGCTGGATGAAATCCTCAAAGAAATCGCCGCCATCTTGTATCCGGAATTGTATAAGGACGATGCGCTTCGCTATTTCATGGAACTGCCGGAAACCAATCCCGAAACCAGACGGAGAAGATAAATGAACGTTGCAGCAAAGCCCATAGCCGGCCGGCACCCCCTTAGGGAACACAGGCGGATCTTTGGTTTTGTCCTTTTGGGAGTGCTGACTGTCCTGCTGATGGTTTTCAATATCGCGGTGGGCTCGATTCCCATCTCTCCTGGGGAAATCTGGGAGGCCCTTATCCATCCGCAAAGCACGGCCATTTATAACGATATCATATGGAAAATACGCATTCCCCGGACAATTTCGGCAATTTTGGGGGGAGCCTACCTGGCGGTTTCAGGGCTTTTGCTCCAGGTGTACTTCCGCAATCCCATCGTGGGCCCGTTCATTCTGGGAATCTCCTCGGGCGCCACGGTGATGGTTTCCTTTGTCATGCTCACCACTCTCACTGTCGGCATGACGGTAATTTCCCCGTTCGTGACCACGTTGGCCGCTTTTATCGGGGCCTATGCGGTCATGATGGTGGTTGTGGCCATCGCATACAGGGTAAAAAGCGGGATCACCCTGCTGATTGTCGGATTGATGATGGGCTATTTATGTCATGCAATCACCAGTATTCTCACGGCCCTTGCGGAAAAGGAAAAAATAAAAGGCTTTGTGCTCTGGCAGCTTGGCAGTTTTTCAGGTTTCGGCTGGGATGAGATCTGGATGCTACTCATCTTCGGGGGCCTGGTGCTGGCCCTGATTTATTTTTTAAGCAAGCCGTTAAACGCTTTCCTGCTGGGCGAGACCTATGCCGCCTCCATGGGGGTAAACATCCGGCGTTTCCGGATACTGATTCTGCTGTGCGCCTGTGCGCTTGCCGGCATGATCACATCAGTGGCCGGGCCGGTGGCCTTTATCGGCTTGGCTGTTCCGCATATGGCGCGCCTGGTGTTTCAAACCTCGGACAACCGGATTCTGATTCCAGGCGCCTGCCTTGTGGGTGCGCTGGTCACCAGCCTGTGCGATTTTATCGCCCGGATGCTGCTTTCTCCGGTTGAACTGCCGCTTTCGGCAATCACAGCTTTTTTCGGCGCACCGATTGTCATGGGGCTTTTGGTTAAAAGGAGGGTGGAATTATGAATCACAACAAACCAAACCATATCCTGTCCTGCACTGATCTGGCGGTGGGCTACAAGGACAAGACTGTGCTGTCGGATTTGACCCTGGGGTTTGCGCCGGGCCAGTTTGTTTCTCTGCTGGGACCCAACGGCGCCGGGAAAACCACACTTTTGCGGACTTTTTCCCGGCATTTAAAGCCGATAGCAGGGGCCATAAAGGTTATGGGCCGGCCCATAGGGGAAATCACCGCCATGGATCTGGCCCGATACATGGCGGTCGTACTGACGGAAAAAATCTCGCCCCCGCTTTTTTCAGTATTCGAATTTGTGGCTTTGGGCCGCTATCCGCACACGGATTTTCTGGGGCAAATGGATCAGGCAGACCACAGGGCGGTTGAAAAAGCCCTTGCGGCTGTAAACGCCGGGAATCTGGTCCATCGCTCCTTTTCCGATCTGAGCGACGGTGAGCGCCAAAAAGCACTGGTGGCCCGGGCCCTGGCCCAGGAACCGCAGCTATTGCTTTTGGATGAACCCACTCTTCACCTGGATTTAAAGCACCGCATGGAAGTTATGTCCATTCTTCGCAACCTGTGCCACAGCCACGGAATCACGGTGGTGGCCTCACTGCATGATGTGGATGTGGCCGCCAAGGTATCCGACCGAGTGGCTCTGATCAAGGACGGCGGGGTGTCTGCCTGGGGAATGCCCGAAACCGTGCTCTCCGGTCCGGTTGTGGCGGATCTCTATGACTTCAATGATGCCCGGTTCAGCAGCCGGCTGGGGGGAATTGAGTTCCGGGGAACCGGCAGCAAGGGCCGAATTTTTGTCCTGGCGGGCGCCGGCACCGGGGCCCTGGTATACAGAATGCTGATTAAGCGGGGATTTGCAGTATCCACAGGCATTCTCTGCTCCAATGATGTGGATTATTACGTGGCGCGTTGCCTGGGAGCGGATTGCATGACACAGACGTCCATGACATGGGTAAACAGCGAAACCCTGGCTGAAGCCGGGAAAAAACTCGATGCCTGCGAACTGGTCATTGACTGTGGGTTTGACAACGGCCACGGCCCAATAAGCCAGGGCAACCAAAAGCTGCTGGAAATGGCCCTGAAAAAAGGCAAGCGAGTAATGAGCCTGCGCAGCAACGGAATCGAAAAAACAGACCCGGACCTTCCAGCAACAGATGGACCCATCATCTGCCGGGATGCGGCCGAACTGCTCGAAGCCATAGATCACCGGGCATGGGTACATCATGAACAAAAACAAACATTTAATCCGTCCCCCACAGCGGCATAAAGGAGGTATTATGCGGCATTACACCTTATGCTATTTTTCTGCCACCGCCATGGAAATTTCCTCTTTAAGCCAGGGGGTTGACCATTTCCGGAAAAATGACGGTCAAGTCACCATTTACGTCCGCACTCAGACCCAGCTTTTTGACAACTCCAGGCAACACAGCTTTGTGGAGCAGGCTCTCTGCGCAGATATCGTGATTGTAACCCTTCATGGCGGGAAAAACTCCTTTCCTGCTTTTGATGCTTTGATTGAAGCGTTAAAGGCAATACCAGAGCTAAAACGGCCGTATCTTCATATCCAGCCCACAGCGGGCGATGAGGATTCAGTGGCAGCGGCCGCAGAGTTCTCCCCCGACTACGCGTCCGAAGCCTGGAACCGGATTTACGCCTATTTATGCTATGGCGGCCACCTCAATTATCATCAGCTGCTGATCTATCTCCATAATCGGCTTTTTGATACGGATGAGCCCTGCCGGCCGCCCATGGAACTGCCCCATGAAGGCATCTATCACCCGGACATGCCGGACATCCCTTCCCTTGCGGAGTATCTGGCCGAACGGGTGAATCCGGACAGGATAACCGTTGGCCTCTGGTTTTACCAGACCTACTGGCTCAACAACAACCTGGGCTTTATCGACGCCATTATCCGATCGGTGGAAGCAGCCGGCGCCAACGTCATTCCGGTCTTTCACATCCGCTTCAAGGACGCCCACCGGGGCAACCACGGCGCGGATTATATAGTTGAAAACTATTTCATGGACGGGGACCGTGCGCGCATCGATGTACTGATCAACCCGAACATGTTTTCCCTCACCCTGGTGGCCCCGGAGTACAAGTCCCTGTATCACCGCATGGACGTGCCCGTGATCCAGGCCATGACATGCCTTTCGCCCTATGCCGAATGGAAGGAGAGCCCACAGGGCATGACCGCCATGGACGTGGCGCTTTCCGCAGCGCAGCCCGAATTTGACGGTGTCCTGATCTCCGTTCCCGTGGCAACGCGCGAACAAGAGACCATCGACCCGATTACCGGTGCGCTGATAGCCAAATATCAGCCCATATCGGAACGGGTGGACAAAATGGCGCGCCTGGCCATCAACTGGGGCCGGCTGAAAGGCAAACCCACTGCCGAGCGCCGTGTGGCTGTTATCTTTCACCATTACCCGCCGCGAAACGACCGGATCGGCTGTGCCGCGGGACTGGACAGCTTTGCCAGTGTCAAGCTGCTGCTGGACCGGATGAAACAAGCCGGGTATGCAACGGATTTCGAATATGCAAATGGCGATGAACTGGCCAATGACCTTTTAAGCCGCATGACCGCCGACCAGCGCTGGCTGCCCATGGATCAAATGGCAAAAAAGGCCTGCGCCCATGCGGATGAAAAATGGTTTACCGCCTGGCACAAAGAAATCCCCCGCCGCGTGCGGGAAAAAATGGACGAAGACTGGGGCGGGATCCCCGGCGATCTGTTCGTCCATAACGGGCAGATGCATTTTGCCGGCATTCAAAAGGGCAACGTGTTTTTAACCATCCAGCCGCCCCGGGGCTACCTGGAAAATATCGACAAAATATACCATGACATGTATCTGTCCCCGCCCCACCACTATCTCGCCCACTACCGGTGGATCCGGGATGTGTTCAAGGCGGATGCGGTCATGCACGTGGGCAAACACGGAAGCCTGGAATGGCTGCCCGGAAAGGCGCTGGGACTTTCGAACGAGTGCTATCCGGATCTTTCCATCATGGAGCTTCCCAATGTCTATCCCTACATCATCAACGATCCGGGCGAGGGCACCCAGGCCAAGCGCCGCTCCTATGCAGGCATCATCGATCACCTGACGCCGGCTTTTACCAACGCGGATCTCTATGACGATCTGACCCGCGTGCAAGCCCTGGTCAACGATTACGCGGCAGCCGGGGCCGAAGACCCGGGCAAACTGGAAGTGCTGCGGCCCATGATCTGGGAGGCGGTGGAAGCGGGAAACCTGGACAGGGATCTGGAAATCACCAAAGAAGACGCGTTTTCCGATTTTGACGGTTTTCTGGAGCGCCTTCACGACTATATTGAAGAGATCTCGGATACCATGATCAACGACGGCCTGCATATCATGGGAACGCATCCCGAAAATATACGCCTGAATGAATTTGTGGTCCAGCTCACCCGTATTGCCAACGGGGACACGCCATCGCTTCGCGAAGCCGTGTTGCATGCCATGGGCTTTGACTATGATGACCTCCTGGAAAACCGGGGCCGGCGGCCGGATCGCTTTGGCGGCAAAAGCGGCGGAGATATTATCCGCCAGGCCCATGAAACCGCCCTGGAAATGGTGGGCGAGCTTTCAGAATCCGGCTTTCGGCCGGATGCTGCAGCCGGAATCGCTTCAAAGCATCTGGGCCGGGCTGCGCCTGAAGCGGATGCGGTTCTCTGCTATATCGCCGATACCCTGGTGCCCAATATCCGGCGATCCACCGAAGAGATGGATAACAGCCTCGCCGCCTTTGACGGCCGGTTTGTCCCGCCGGGACCGTCCGGGGCACCGAGCCGCGGGCAGGCGGACATCCTGCCCACGGGCCGCAACTTCTACTCGGTGGACCCCAACAAGATCCCGAGTCCTGCAGCCTGGGAAGTGGGGGTGCAGATGGGGGATGCCCTGCTTGCGCGCTACCTCGAGGAGTCGGGCCACTATCCGGACTCCATCGGCATCCTGGTATACGGAACCGCCACCATGCGCACCCGGGGCGACGACATCGCGGAAATCTATTATCTGATGGGCTTAAAGCCCGTCTGGGCCAGGGGCAGCGGCAATGTGACCGGCTTTGAGGTAATCCCGGCACAGGAGCTGGGACGCCCCCGCCTGGATGTGGTTCCGCGCATTTCCGGATTTTTCCGGGACGCTTTTCCCAATCTGGTGGAACGCATCGACGAGGCCGTGAGCATAGTCACATCCCTTAAGGAACCACCGGAGACCAATTTCCTCAGAAGAAACGTATTCAAGGATATGGAAGAATACCGAAAAGAAGGGCTGAGCGAGGAAGACGCCTTTCGGGAAGCCACCTTCCGGGTCTTCGGCTGCCCCCCGGGCACTTACGGTGCAGGGGTTGCCGAGCTGGTTGAATCCAAAAACTGGGAGACCCAGGAAGATCTCGGCAATAATTATATCCGCTACTCCGCCCATGCATACGGCAAAGGCTCCTACGGTCAGCACAAAGCCGGCGCCTTTCGCAGGCAGCTCTCGCGCATGGACGTGACGGTGAAAAACGAGGATTCAAGAGAATACGACATGATGTCCTGCACAGACTACTACAACTATTACGGCGGACTGATTGCGGCCGCCAAGACCGTGCGGGGGAGCCTGCCCTATTCCGTTATGGGCGATTCCTCAGACCCCCGGCGCGTCAAGATGCGCACCACCTTTGAGGAGGCCAAGCACGTGCTTCGCTCCCGCCTGGTCAACCCCAAATGGCTGGCCGGCATGAAGCGGCACGGGTATAAGGGCGCGGGCGATATCTCCCATATGATGGATGTGGTGCTGGGCTGGGACGCCACGGCCGAGGTGGTGGAGGACTGGATGTATGAAAAGATCGCCCGTGCCTATGCCCTGGACCCGGAGATGCAGGACTGGATGAAATCGGTCAATCCCTTTGCCCTGCAAAACATCCTGGACAAGCTCCTGGAGGCCATCAACCGGGGCATGTGGAAGGCGGATGAGCAGATGACGGAAGAACTCCGGAACGCCTACCTGGAGATGGAAGGCGAGATCGAGGAATGGACCGAATAGAGGGCTTTTAAACACAATCATGAATTTATTTCAAAAAAATAAAGCCATAAGGCTTTCGTTCATGGTCGTCTGTCTCTGCTTTGGATGCGTCTGCACCCCTGCCCGAGCCGGGGCGGCTGAAAACGGAGATACCGTCGTGCTTGAAGCCGAAGCGATCCGCGCTATGAACGCCCTGAAAATGCCGGATATTTTAAACAACGTTTCCGGTGTTCAGGCCGGAGATTCTTCGGTGAGCATCCACGGCTCCTACAAGGTCAAGGTATTTGTGGACGGCCGGCCCATCAACGATCCCACCTCGAGCCACGGGGGCGTCAACTGGGATATGATATCGCCGGAAGATGTGGCGCACATTGAGGTCCTGAAGGGAAGGGGGGGGCTGACCTACGGCCGGGATGCAGGCGGCGGGGTTATCCTGATCACCACAGAAAGGGACCACCGGCTTTCCGGATACGTCAAGGCCTATGGCGGCAGCCATAATACACAGGACTATAGTGCGGCGCTGAGCACCACAAGCGGTAGATTCAGCCTGGGGGTAAGCGGGGGTTATGAAACCACCGGCGGCTATAAAACAAACAACGACAAGGAACGCTACCAGACGGGCCTGAAGCTTTCCTATGACCTGGAGGAGAAGAAAAAAATCACCTTTTCAGCGGATTATCTTGAAGACAAACGAGGCTTGAGCGGTCTTCCGGATTATCCCACACCGTTTTCCCGAAAACAGACGCGCAACACCGCCTACTCGCTGACAGCCGATTTTCACCCGGTAAACAGCCGGACCTATTATAACGCGGGCCGGCGGGACAATACAGATGAAACCCGGGGGGTGGACAACACCCTGGAGGTCGCAAATTTCGGGGAGGATATAGCCACAACATTTCACACCACAGACCGGGGGGATTTAAGCTGCGGGGCGGCATTGACCTGGGATAAGGCCAGCGGCACCGCCTTTGAAGACCAGGATGAACACGCCATCTCGCTATTTGCCTCTCAATCCATAACGTTTCCCGACCGCCATGTCACCTTTACGGCAGGGCTTCGCGGCAATTACCATTCCGCCTTTGCCAATACGGTCAACCCGGAGATCAAACTGATTTACAAAAAAGCGGCATGGCAGATAGCCGCTGCCTACAGCCGTACCGACAACGCGCCGTCGTTTTACCAGCGATACAATGAAACCAGCTCCACCCGGCCCAACCGGGACCTGGTGATGGAGACCGCGGACAATCTGAGCGTGGAGTTTTCCGCATCCCCGCTGGAAGGTTTTTCCTTTACCATCTCAGGCTTTTACAATCGCCTGAGCGACCGGATCACCTATGTAACCGGAAACGAGGGCATCGGCCGGTATCAGAACTTCGGCGAGGTGCTCTACCAGGGCGGGGATCTGGCCTTTACCTGGCAGATGATGGAGGGCCTTAAGCTAAAAACTTCTTATACCTATCTGGAGGCAACAGACGCGGAAACCGGGCTCTGGCTGCCGTGCAAGGCCCGTCACACGGGCCGTTTAACCGTTTACTGGAAGCCTCTCCGGGCGCTTTCAGTGGTCTTTGACGGAAAATCCACCTCCAGTGTCTATCGCAACAAACAAAATACCAAGGAAATCCCGGGCTATTCCATCGCGGATCTGCGGGCCGAGTATGCATTCAGCCGGTTCCAACTGTTCGGGAAAATAGAGAATATGTTCGACAAAACCTATTATTATGCCGACGGTCTGCTGGCCCCGCCGCGGACCTGGGTTGTGGGCATCAACTGGAGGATATGAATGTACCGCAATCTCTACCCCTTCTCGGCCATTGTGGGCCTGGAGGAACTCAAACAGGCGCTGCTGTTAAACGCTGTCAACCCGGCAATTGGCGGCGTCCTGATCCGCGGTGAAAAAGGAACCGCCAAATCAACTGCCGTACGATCCCTGGCCGCACTTCTGCCATGGATCAATGTGGTGGAGGGCTGTCCCTTTTCATGCGATCCCGACCATCCCGATGAGGCCTGCGACAACTGCCGACGCGCCGCACTGCCGCTTTCCCGCAACCGCCGGCGGGTAGGGGTCGTGACCCTTCCGTTAAATGCCACAGAAGACCGGGTATCCGGCGGTGTGGACTTTACCCTTGCCATTCAGCAGGGCCGGCGCGCGCTCCAGCCCGGCCTCCTGGCTGCGGCCAACCGCGGCATCCTTTACGTGGACGAGGTCAACCTCCTGGACGACCATATCGTGGACATTATCCTGGATGCCGCTGCATCCGGGGAAAACATCATCGAGCGCGAGGGCATCTCCTTTTCCCATCCGGCCCGCTTCATCCTGGTGGGCACCATGAACCCGGAGGAAGGCGAGCTCCGCCCCCAACTCCTGGATCGTTTCGGACTGTGCGTAGAAACCGCGGGCGCGGAAGATGCCGAAACACGGGTGGCTCTCATGGAACGGCACCAGGCCTTTGATGCGGATCCGAGCGCATTTATTCAAAATTCAAAAGAAGCCAACCAACGGGTAGCCCTGCAGATCAAGACCGGCCGTGAGTACCTGCCGCTCGTGCGCATGCCCCGGCACCTGAGAAGCTTCATAACAGAGCTGTGCGCGGAAAACAACGTGGCCGGCCATCGCGCCGACCTGGTCATGGAACAGGCCGCCCGGGCGCTTGCCGCGCTTAAAGCAGCGCCCGAGGTCACGACGGCCCATATCAGCGAAATCGCCCCCATGGTCCTTATGCATCGCCGGCGCGAGGCCCAGCCGCCCCCACCGCCGCCCCGGCCGGCAGAAAAAGAACAGGAAGAAGAGCAGGAGGAAGCAGAGCAGCAGGAAGAGAACCAGCAGCCGGCCGGGGCGCGCGAAAACCCTGAAAACACTGAGTCAGCAGCCCAACAGGAACAAGAGGCCGGCGAAAGCCGGAAAGAAGACCAGGACACTGAACCGGCGGATGAATCCGAAGAACCGGTCGAGCAGGCAGCGCCCCGGCCGAAGGACGAGAACAGCGAGCAGTTGTTCCAGATCGGAGACACCTTTCGCGTCAAACCCATCACTTCGGCCAAAGACCGTGTCTTCCGGCGCGGCTCCGGGCGACGCTCCCGCACCCGGGTCTCCCGGAAACAGGGCCGCTACGTCAAAAGCTGCCTCACGCCCCGGCATGGCGACATCGCCCTGGATGCCACCCTGCGGGCCGCGGCCCCGTATCAAAAACAGCGCGGCCCGGCAAACGGGCTCTGCGTTAACCTGAGCAAAGAGGATGTGCGCGGTAAAATTCGTGAGAAACGCACCGGCAACTTTCTTCTCTTTGCAGTGGATGCAAGCGGGTCCATGGGCGCCCGGGGCCGCATGGCGGCATCCAAAGGCGCTGTCATGTCGCTTCTGCTGGATGCCTACCAGAAAAGGGACCGGGTGGGTATGATCTCATTTCGAAGAAACGGGGCTTTTGTCAATCTGCCGCCCTCGGCCTCTGTGGATCTGGCCGGCAAACTGCTCGAAGAGATGCCGGTGGGCGGGCGCACCCCGCTTTCTGCCGGCCTGGCCAAATCCTTTGAACAGGTGCGCAACATCCTGCACAAAGACCCCTCGGCCCGGCCCATCGTGATCCTGATCACCGACGGCAAAAGCAACGTGGCCATGGGGGATCAAAAACCGGTGGACGAGGCCCTGCACCTGGCCGAAGCCATGAGCAGCGATGAGCGGATCCAGTATATTGTGGTGGACACGGAAGCCCCGGGGCTGGTCACCTTTGACCTGGCCGGACGGCTGGCCGCCGCCCTGGATGCCCGGTATTTCAAAATCGACGACTTAAAAGCCCAAACCCTAATTGATATCATGAAAGGACAGAACCGATGAAAACCACCCCGGTTTACCCGTTTACAGCCATTGTGGGCCAGGAGAAGATGAAACTGGCGCTCATTTTAAATATCATCAATCCCGGCCTTTCCGGCATTCTCATCCGCGGTGAGAAGGGAACAGCCAAATCCACGGCTGTTCGGGCCCTGGCGGAAATCCTGCCGGAAATCGAAGTCTTTGAAGACGACGATTTCCAACTCGATCCGGCCGAAGAAACGGATATGTACCTGGAAATTGCCCGCAGCCTGGGCCAGCCGGCGGAGAATGAACCAGAGCTTCCCCGGACAATGAAGCGCAAAGTCCGGGTGGTGGAGCTGCCCGTGGGCGCCACCGAGGACCGGGTGGTGGGGACCCTGGATCTGGAGCATGCGCTCAAAAAAGGGGAAAAGCGGGTGGAGCCGGGCCTTTTGGCCGCCGCCCACCGGGGCATTCTCTATGTGGACGAGGTCAATCTCCTGGATGACCACGTGGTGGATGTGCTCCTGGATTCAGCAGCCATGGGCGTCAATAGCATCGAGCGCGAGGGCGTATCCTTTTCCCATCCGGCACGTTTCACCCTGGTGGGCACCATGAACCCCGAGGAGGGCGAGCTCCGCCCCCAACTCCTGGACCGCTTCGGCCTGTGCGTCAATATCGAGGGCATTCACTCGGCTGATGAACGCGTGGCCGTGATGGAGCGCCGGGGAGCATTTGACGAGGACCCGGAAGGCTTTGTGCACCAGTGGCAGGCCGAGTCCAGGGATCTGGCAGAACGGATCCAGAAGGCCAGCCGGCTCTATCCCCGGGTGACAGTGGAAAAGCCCATGCTCTACGAAATTGCCCAATACTGCCTGGACGTGGGCGTGGACGGCCACCGCGGCGACATCATTATTCTCAAGGCAGCCAAAACACTTGCCGCCTATGAGGGGCGGACCGAAGTGAGCTCCGGCGACATCCGGACCGCGGCGGAGCTGGCCCTGCCCCACCGGGTGCGGCGCCAGCCCCTGATGGATATCGCGGACAACGTGGCGGCGATCAGAGAAAAAGCGCTGCAGACGGGATAAGGAGAAATCCAGTGATACAAATTGAAAACCTGCAGAAAACCTACGGCAAGACCCGGGCCCTGGCCGGCATTGACCTTGTCGTGCCGGAAGGCGAGCTGTTTGCCTACCTGGGACCCAACGGGGCCGGAAAAACCACCACGATCCGCATCCTTACCGGACTGACCCAGCTGACCGGGGGGACAGCGCTTTTGAATGCCCACGACATCCGGACCCGGTCCCGGGCGGCCAAACGCCAGTGCGGCCTGGTGCCCCAGCAGATCAACCTGGACGGGGAACTTACCGTGCGCGAAAACCTGGACATCCACGGCCGCCTGTTCGCCATGCCGGCCACAAAACGTAAACAACGCATTGCCGGGCTTCTGGACTACGTGGAGCTCTCGGATCGGTCCGACAGCCTGGTCAAGCAACTCTCCGGCGGGCTCAAGCGGCGGGTGCTGATCGCCCGGGCGCTTCTGCACCATCCGCGCATCCTTTTTCTGGACGAGCCAACAGTGGGCCTTGACGCGGATATCCGGCGACGCATATGGGGGCTGATCAAAAAAATCCAGCAGGATGGAACCACGATTTTTCTGACCACCCACTACATCGAGGAAGCCGAGTTTCTGGCCGACCGGGTGGCGTTTCTGGATGAAGGCCGAATCGTGGCTTTAGACCGCCCGGACCGGCTCATCGCCGAACTCGGGGGCTGGGCCGTAGACCAATTAGCGGATAGCGGCATGAAGACCTGGTACTACCCGGACCGGGAAGCGGCAAGAGATGCTATGGCCGGCCGTGACACGGGCTTTACGCTGCGCCGGGTCAACCTGGAGGATGCCTACCTGGCGCAAACCGGAAAGAAGGTGCAATGATACAGGGATTTATCGCGGTTTATTTGCGAGAGATGATCATCGTCAAACGCCGCTTCAAGCGGCTGGTGGCCAGCATGGCGGTATCGCCGCTTCTGTACCTGCTGGCATTTTCCTATGCCATGGGCGGGGAGGTCAAGTTCAACGGATTCACCTACACGGAGTTTTTGATTCCCGGCCTGGTGGCCATGAGCAGTATGATCCAGAGCTTTGCCATTGCCACCGACATCAACGTGGCCCGGTTTTACTGGGGCATATTCGAGGAATTTCAGGCCGCACCCATCAGAAACGCCGCCTATGTGGCAGGCGAGGTGCTGGCCGGCATGAGCCGGGCGCTCATCGCCATTGCCGTCATCCTGCTTATGGGCCTGGCCTTTGGCGTGAAACTTCACTATGGGCCATTGCTCTGGCTGGCCGCTCTCTTAAACAGTTTCGTATTTGCCTCGCTTGCCGTGGCGCTTGCCATGCTGGTGAAATCCCATGCAGACCAGAGCCTTTTGACCAGTTTCGTTATCACGCCCATGGCCTTTCTGGGCGGCACCTTCTTCCCGGTGGAACGGCTGCCGGACTGGGCACAGCATATCCTGTTCTTCCTCCCCCTCACTCACGCATCCGAGTCCATCCGGGCCGTGGCTTTCGGCCGGGTGCCGGACTGGCAGGCCTATGCCGTGCTGGCCGCCGTCGGGCTGTTCTGCTTTCTGCTGGCACTAAAAACCGTAAACAAGGCAAAGGACTGACCCATGCGCATTGGCACTTACTATGACGGGGTGGAGGTCCACCGCAATGACAAAATGATCTATGCCCGATTTTTACGTCCTCACCAGGTGCTGTCCACCTGTCGGGCAGCCGGCGGATTCCGGGACGATCTGGGCTTTCTCTTAAACCATCAGAGCTGCGAGCCGGCCGGGCACATGCATCGGCTGGCCCCCGAAGTCTGGCGGGATGCAGAGGGTTATCGCCGCATGATCTGCGACCCCTGGGATCTTCCGGCAGAAGAGTGCGCTGTGCTTGGCACCGCCGCCAACATGCACAATGCCGTTTTTCAAACCGAATCGTTTCATGAGCTGACCGTTTTGGCGATATGCACCGGCGGGGTGGAGAGCAATGCCGGCCGGGCCGGGGACCCGGCCTCAATTTACGAAACCGGCGAAGGATTTGAAAAAATCAACAAGGCGGCAGACCCAAAAGGCCCCGGCACCATCAACACCATGCTCTTTATCAACAAACCCCTCACTCCCGGGGCGCTCACCCGGACCCTGGTCACGGCCACTGAGGCCAAAACCGCCGCTCTGCAGGAGCTTTGCGTGAACTCGCGTTACTCCGACGGCCTGGCCACGGGCACCGGCACGGATCAGATCGGCGTTGCCGCCTGCGAAACCGGAGATCCTGCCCTGACCAGTGCGGGCAAGCATGCCGCCCTGGGAGAGCTCATCGGCCGCGCAGTGCTAAAAGCGACCAAAAAGACCCTGGCGCTTCAAAACAGCCTGACGCCTGCCGGCCAGTGCTCGGCCAAAATACACCTGGAGCGCTTCGGCCTCTCGCGAAAAACCATGCAGGAAAGCATCTGCCGGCATCTAACAAACGGCCAGGCGGCGCTTTTGCTGGACAATTTCACGGTCATCGAGCGAGATCCCGTTACAGTGGCCGCTGTTGCCGCCATGGTCCATTTAAAGGACAAGTTTGCCTGGGGCGTTCTCCCGGCAACCTGCTGGGGCGAGGTCATGGGGGCTTATGCCGCCCAGACGGCCTGTGCTGTATCCGGGGACTACACCCGGATGGCCGGCTACCGGGAGGCCCTTGCCCCCCTGCACGGGGAATACGGCAATCCCGCATTCACGGATCTGGTCTGCCGCGCACTGGCCATGGGCTTTGCGGATAAATGGCAAAATAAACAGGGATGTTGAAAAACGATCCTTAACAAGTAACAAAGCATCAAGCAATGAAAGGAAAGGTGATTTAAAAAAGAAATTTGATAAGAAAAGCAATGCAGCCGGTCACCGGCGCAAAGCATTTGCCCGGCGATAATAGGGAATCCCGTGAAAATCGGGAGCGGTCCCGCCGCTGTCACTCTGCCCTGCCCGCTAAAAGGGGCCGGGAACCGGATGGCAAGTAAAAAGGCCACTGTTATGTCCGAAGAACGGGAAGGCCGCCCTCCGGCAGAGAAGCCAGAAGACCTGCCGGCCGCAGCCAAAGTGGAACAGACTGACGAGGAATCGGTCGCACTTTCAATAAAAGGGCAGGCTCACCAGGCATATCCAAATGGCCTGCCCCATGCGAAGTGAAACCAGAAAGCCCCGGAAGTCGGGGCTTTTTCATTTTCCTCCTGCGTTTTAAACGATCAATGGATCCGGTAAAAAAGGAGAGTATGATGAAAACAGTTATACGAATAAAGATGTTATGCACCGTTTTTGGTATTTTTTTAACTTTTTTTCTGTTTATGCCAACCAGCGCCCTGGGCGTTCAGGAACCTACAGATGATGCAGAGAAGACACTAAGCCGTGCTGCTGCGGATCAATCAGAAAAAACTGCCACAAAAATGGAGGACATGGTGGTTACTGCCGGCAGGGTCAAGGAAATGAAAAAAGAAATCACCAAGAATATAACGGTCATTACGGAAGAAGAAATCCGGCTCTCTCCCGCCCGGGATCTTGGCGAGCTTTTGGCGGAAGAAAATGTGGGCCGGATTATCAAATACCCCGGTGCGCTTTCCGGGGTTGGCGTTCAGGGGGCACGAACAGATGTCCATGGTATTGATCTGGCCGGCAGGGTCCTCCTTCTTGTTGACGGACGCAGAACCGGGACAGGGAATACGGCCAAAATCATGACCGAGAATATTGAGCGTGTGGAAATCATCCACGGTCCGGCCTCTGTTCAGTATGGGGCGGCGGCCATGGGGGGCCTGATCAATGTCATTACAAAACGGGGAAAAGAAAAACCCTCGGCTTTTGTAGAGGGAAAACTGGGCAGTTTTAACTATCAGGAAAGCAGCATCGGATTTTCCGGAAAAACAAAGGACTTTGATTTTTCGGGCTCTTTTTCGCAAAGCAGCGTGGACGACTATGACACAGGCGGAGGTGAAAAATATGAAAATACCGGTATTGATGAACAAGACAAGCTCAGTCTGAACCTGGGCTATGAATTTCTGCCCGATCACAGAATCGGATTCATCTATCAGTACTATGACGCCAGCCACATCGGTGATGGCGGAACACTGGCGCCGGGCTATTATAAAGATCCTGATGATTATATGGACAAAAGCCTGGAGTCGTACGATTTCATCTACGAAGGAGCGACCCGGGACAAACTGTTTTCATGGAAGGCCAGATATTTTACCTCAGAGGACGAAAACACCAATTACGTTGTCACCAGCGACACAAGCGCGCTTGATTACAAATCAACCACTGAACCTGAGGGTGCGCAGGCCCAAATGACCTGGAGCCCGAAAAATTATCGCCTGACTGCGGGTGTTGACTGGATCCATTACGATCTTTCCTCAACTTCGACGCCAAAAAAAGGAGAATATGACAACCCCTCTTATTTCCTTCTCGGCAAGGCCGATTACCTGGACAAACGGCTTATTTTATCCGCAGGCCTACGCTACGACGACTATGAATACAAAGCCAAGGACCAGAATATAAAATCCGAAGATGAAAACACAACGCCACAGATCGGGATCGCCTACCTGCCTGTCGAGAATCTCAAGTTAAGGATCAACTATGCCGAAGGATTTAGAATGCCGGCACCGGGAGAACTGGCCTATGATATTTTCTCTTATGGAGTGCAATACTCCGGCAACCCCGATTTAAAACCGGAGCAAAGTCAGACTTATGAAGCAGGCCTGGATTTCTATTACAAATATTTTGATGCGTCACTGACTTATTTCCATACTGAATATAAAGACAAGATCAGCGGAACTTTCATCAGTCCCACAGAGTATACCTATCTCAACATTGGAGAAGCCACTGTTTCAGGCTTTGAGGGCGAGCTTTCATATAACCTGGCCCATCTCCTTAATTTGTCAACCTGGCAGATAAAACCTTATGCCAGTTTTGTCTACCTCCTGGACTATACAAATGAAGAAACCGGTGAAGACCTGGAACAGATTTCCGAATACAAAGGGGCGTGCGGGATACGGGTTCACGACTTAGAAGGCTTCTCAGCCGCATTCAACCTGACCTACACAGACCATTTGACTGACTATGGCGGCGAAAAACTGCCCAGTTATGCAGTGGCCAATCTTTCAGTGGAAAAACGGCTTGTCAATTGGGGCCGTTATGGAGACATGAGCCTGCGCGGCGAAATAAAAAACCTTTTTGACAGGGATTATGCCCACAAAGACGGTTATCCCATGCCCGGACGCAATTTTGCCATAGGGCTTCGTTATCAGTTTTAAGTAAGGACAGGCGACAAAAACCAAATCATACGGACATGGAGGACCGCGATGACGTGCCACATAAAATTGTGTGCCAAACTGCTTCTGCTCATACTCGTGTTCGCGTGCGCCCCGACGGGAGTTGCAGCCTTTGCAAATGAGGCAAAAGACGCAAGGGAAAGCACTGGAACGCAGGAACCCGGGGAAGCAAAAACAACCGAAATGGATGACATGGTGGTCAAGTCCACCAAGATCGAGCGCAAAATTGAGCATATCACGGACTCGGTAACCGTTGTCACCGAAGACCGGATCAAGCTGGGGGGCTTTACAGACACAACCGAGATTCTTCGCTTCACCCCCAGTGTCGAGTTCAAGCAGGCCGGCGGCCCGGGCCAGTTCAATTATCCAAAGCTTCGGGGATACGATGATGGTCATTTTCTGGTGCTTGTCAACGGTATGAAGATCAATGAGGCCTATGGTGCCGGAACCGGCCATTTTCTCGGGCATATCGACCCCCGACTGATCGGATCCGTGGAAATTCTCCGCGGCCCCCAGGCCTCATTGTACGGCTCGGATACCACAGCCGGCGTGATGTCCTATACAACCATAAGCGGGGAACCTGGTGTTCATTACAATGTGGGGACCGAATACGGCTCCCTGGAATGGAAAAAGGGATACGGCAGCGTGCGGGGCGGTAGGGAGACCTGGGATTATGCCGTGGCTGCGGCCTACACCGACAGCGGCGGGGTCCACGACGAGGAGTATTACAAAAACCTGTCCCCTGCCCTTAAACTCGGCTGGCATCCCGGCCCTTTTGATGTGGAACTGGCCTATTTGTATGTCAAAAGCGAGTTTCAGGCGGCTGAACTCAATGAATCCAATGAATTCCTCGAGAACCGGGATGCGCATTATGCCTTTCAAACCCCGGACCCGAATAACGCCAACGAGTATGAACATCACATCACCACCCTGAATATCTCCCACCGGATCAATGATGCCTTTCGCCAGAAAATGATGCTGGGCTGGTTTGAGAAAGATCATTACCGCAATGACAAGGATGATGGTCTGCTGGGATATGAAACCGCACCCTTTGACAATTTTACCTATGACGGGGTCGCATATAATAAGGGTGAGGCCGTTCCGATTTACGATAAAGGTACAGGCGAGGCATATGGCTACGATCACAAGAATCTGATGACGGACTACAACCTGATATGGGATATGCAGATAGGCAATGCCGGTTCCAATACCATGCTTTACGGGTTTGAATACCTGTACCAGGAAGGCGGGAAATGGGGGCGGTATGGCGATGTCTCAGCGGATACTTACAACTACTCATTTTATGTCAATGACCAGTTAATGCTCCTGAATGACGCCATGATTATTTCCGCCGGCCTGCGGCGGGATGAACATGAAGTCTATGGCAGTGAGACCACCGGCAAGCTCGGCTCGGCCTATACATTTCTCCGGACCGGGACCACCCTGTTTGCAAACTACGGGACCAGCTTCAGGGCCCCCACGTTTTCCAACCTCTATGATCCGTCCTATGGAAACCAAAACATCGAACCTGAGACCGGCTGGACAGTTGAAGGCGGTGTTCGCCAGGAATTCATGAACGGTCGGTTAAACGCGGAACTGACCTATTACTACTCGGAATTGGATGATGTCATTGTTTTTGATCACACCATCGTCAATCCAAGACGGGACTCGGGTTATGGCCAATACGCCAACCGGGATTCCCAGGAAGTCAGCGGCCTGGAATTCTCATTTGGCGCAGCCCTGACCGACCACCTGAATCTTCGCGGCAACTACACCTATACCGGATCGCACAGCAAAGAGGCCGGAGAACGCTACCGAACCGTCCAGATCGCCAGAAATAAAGGCAATATCAGTCTTTTTTATGAAACGGCAAAATACAATTTCGGGGTTACCGGCTATTACTGCGGCCCGCGACTGCGCTGGAAAGGGGACCTCGAAATGGAGGATTATTTCCGGCTGGATGTTTCCGGCCGCTACGAGGTTTATGAAGGCCTGAACCTCTATGGCCGCATCGAAAACCTGCTGGACGAAGCCATCGAAGAAGGCCTCGGGTATGAACAGCCTGGTTTTTACGCAATCATGGGCATTGAATATTCTCTTTAGCATCAACTGAAATAGCTGCGCCATGAAATCCCTTACGCCATAGGCGATGTGAAGACGAAATTTCAGGGCAGCAAAATCGACCTCATGACCGCTGCCCAGGTTGCAAAATGGCAGCTGAAATGGCGACTGGAGGAACAAATCAAATGAAAAAAAGATTGAAAAAAGGATTATTGATGGTGTTTACCGGAGACGGCAAGGGCAAGACCACATCCGCCCTGGGCCTTTCCCTGAGAAGCGCGGGCCATGGGCTTAACGTCTGCTTCATCCAGTTTATCAAAGGCTCCTGGAAATACGGGGAGATGGATGCGGTGGGCCGGTTTGACGGCCTGATCGATTTCCACGTTATGGGCCGTGGCTTTACCTGGAAATCCGACAACCTGGAAGAGGACAAGGCGGCTGCGCGCGAGGCCTGGGCGTTTGCCCAAAACGCCATAAATTCCGGCAAGTATCATCTGGTGGTCCTCGACGAGTTTACCTACCTGCTCAACTACGGCATGGTGGATATGGATACGGTTCTCTCGGCCCTTGCGGGCAGGCCTTCCGGGATGAATGTGGCCGTCACCGGCCGCGACGCCCCGAAGCCGCTCATGGCCGCGGCTGACCTGGTATCGGAAACCAGGGCCCTCAAACATCCCTATCAAGCGGGGATCACGGCACAGAAAGGCATCGAGTTTTGACTCTCCATCGCCTGCTCAACTTCAGTACCCATCCGGGCGAAACCGGGTTGACCCATATCTGATTGGAAAAACAAAATTTTTATTAAGGCCAAAATTCGAGGGGGTATTTTTATGTATCTATACTGGCGCATACAGCAGGACCTGAACTGCCTGGGCGAAGTGATCCGCTTTCATGATCCCGCCTTTGCCAACGCCTTTCACAAATGGGTGCGCAAGAATTTCAACAGCATTGCCCTGGCAGAAGACTTTTACCCGGACGAGGACTCCTCCAGGCACTTCATGGAAACCAATCATGCCGGAACTGAGACAACGGTCTGACCCATTGTTATAAAAATCGCAATATACGGAAAAGGCGAACTCGGTAAATGCTTGCCCGGATCTGGTCTTTGGCGACGAGGCTTTTATCAGCTGTTTCCGCGCCCGGCGCCACCCGGTTGCAGACATAGCTCCTTTTTTCCGGAACTTTCCCTTGACAGTCTGCTGTGCAGCCAATATGAATAAAAGTGTTAGGGTGTAGTTTGCTTAATAGGGAATCCCGTGAAAGCCGGGAGCGGTCCCGCCGCTGTAACCCCGATCCGTCTCATGATGACGGAGACCTTTTCAGCCTTTGTGCGCCACTGTAGGGCTCAAGCCCCATGGGAAGGCCGCTGAGAAGGCGGGGGAGCCAGAAGACCTGCCTTGACCCATATATCGGTGTTTCTGCGGAGCTACAGATGCCGAACCTGATGGACAGCTCCGAATGGACAAATTGTTCCATTCGCAATAGATGAGGGCCAAGAAAACTGGGTGCAGCCCTCCAGACACCGTTGCACGTGTCTGGAGGGCTTTTTTATTTGGAAAACCCTTTAAAATAAAGAGGCTGCTATGATGAAGCTTTTTGCCGCCCCTAGCCATCCGGCATGGCAAATGAGCGAACCTGTCTATGTTATTCGGTACGGCAAATTTTTCCGCACGGTGTATCACCCGGAGGGATGGTCGGATGTGCCGGATTACGAACTCAGCGTTGATGGCAGGATCTATCGCACACCCCATCACAAACTGGGGGCAAGCGAGGAGGCGGATTATGTGATCGGAAGGGACCATGGGCTCTACCGGGCAGCCGGCCATCCGGATAAGGACGATGCTTCTGCTGCTGCGCCGGTTTTTCCGTTTCACTCAGCCTGCTCGTCGGTTGCCGCCTCAACCTCGCCTTCCGCATCCAGATAGGCATTCCTGAGGGCATCCAGGGTTTCCGCGTCCGTCCGCCACATGCCTCGCTGCACAGCTTCCAGGAGTTTATTCAGGATGTTTTGCAGGGCATAGGGGTTGACCTGCTTCATCCATTCCTGCATATTCGCGTCCAGGGCCACTTTCCGGGCAAAGCGCTGATACATCCAGTCATCCACCACGCCGGCGGTAGCATCCCAGCCCAAGATGATGTCCATGGCCTTGGATATATCGCCCGCGCCTTTAAATCCGTGGCGTTTCAGACCTTCCAGCCATTTGGGGTTTAACAGGCGCGCGCGGAAGATATGCCGGGCTTCCTCAGTGGTGGTGCGGACCGCTGCCCGGTCCGGATCGGCCGAGTCGCCGGCCAGAGAAAAGGGTCGGCCTCCGGTCACCGCGTGCACGGCCGTGATCAGGCCGCCGTGGTAGTTGTAGAAATCCGTACAGCTCATCATGTCCTTTTCCCGGGTGTCCTCGTTTTTAACCGTCACCGACATCCGGGAAAGTGCCTTGCGGAAGCTCTTTTCCGACGACTCGCCAAAGCTGTTTTTTCCGTAGGCATAAGAAGAGCACTGAATATACATATTGCCCAGGTCATCAACCGTCTCCCAGGCCTTTGATTCCACAAGCTGGGCCACGCCCGCGCCATAGCTGCCGGGAGCAGAGCCAAAGATGCGGTATGTGGCCTGACGGAAAGCGTCTATTCCTTCAAGCCCTTGTCCGGCCAGCTCCGCCAAATCCAGGGTGACATGGCGACGGATAAAATTGGTCTCAGGCGCCTCGGCAAGCGCAGCCACCATCTGCACCGCCTGATCGATCAAGTCCACAAGCAGCGGAAAGGCATCGCGGAAAATGCCGGAAATTCTCGGGGAGACGTCAATGCGCGGCCGGCCGAGTTCGGCTGCGGGAATAATTTCAACACCGCGCACATTGCCGGAGCCTTTCTGCCATACCGGCCGAACTCCCAAAAGATAGAGGATTTCCGCCACATCATCACCCTTGGAGCGCATGGTCGGGCTTGCCCACAGGATCAGGCCCACGCTGTCCGGATAGCTTCCGTGTTCGTCAAGGTAACGCGCCATCAAGGCATCCCCCAGTTTGCGGCCCACTTCCCAGGCCGCAGGGGTGGGAATCTTCTGAGGGTCCACGGAATAAAAATTTCGACCCGTGGGAAGAATGTGCGCCTGTCCGCGGCTGGGAGCCCCGGACGGGCCGGGCGGCACAAAACGGCCCTCCAGAGCGCCAAGACAGGCGATCCTTTCGTTTTCCGTCTGCTGAAGCCGCGGAGCCAGATCATTTTGGACAAACTCAAGGGCTTCGGTCACCGCCGGATGGGCTTTGCCCAGATGCTGCCGCTGGGCCTCCACTGCCGCGTCCGCTTCTTTTCCCGAATTCATCAGATCCCCTACCAAATCCTCACAAAGCTGCCGGGCTTTTTCCAGCACCTGGCCCCCGGTCTCAACAGCCGCGCCGATTACCGGCCGGCCCCGGCTGTTAAATACCTGTTCGGGGTCATAGCCCAAGGCCCTTAAAACCGCTTCGCGAAGCGAGGGCACCGATCCGTTGGCCAGGCGCATGATCTGGACCAGGGTCCGGATCAATTGAGCATTCTCCGGCGGCCGGCCCAGGGTATGCAGGCCGTCTGCAATGGTGGTATCCGATATTTCTCCCAAATACTCATGAAGGGTTTCAATAAAGGCGGCCACGTCGGAAAGAGCGGCTTTGCGAGTGAGGTTCAGGTCATTTACAAGATCGGCCGCTTCAGCGGCCTCCCATATCATGGGCGCCAGGATCTCCAGCTTGGCCGGGTCCTGGACTGCGGCCTCCTGATATTCCAATAGCCGATTTTCCAGATCCGCCAGCTCCTCGTAGAGCCCTGCGTTTGTCAGGGCCGGCGGCAGGTGATCAATTATACAGGCATAAGAGCGACGCTTGGCCTGGGTGCCTTCGCCGGGGTCATTTATTATATAGGGATAGATATTGGGCAGATCCCCTATGGCAAGATCCGGGTAGCACTCCGGCCCAAGGCCCACGGCTTTTCCCGGCAGCCACTCCAGGCTCCCGTGTTTTCCCACATGGATCACTGCATCCGCGCCAAAGACCTCCCTGATCCACCGGTAGTGGGCCAGGTAATGATGGGGCGGGGCCATGTGCGGGTCATGGTAGAGCTTGTCCACTTGCTCTAAATATCCCCTGGGCGGCTGAATGGTGATAAACAGATTGCCGTTTAAAAACCCGGGGAAAAGCAGTCGCTGCTCATGGACAAAAAGATCGCCGGGCACCGGCCCCCAGTCCGCCTGGATTTGCTCCTGAATCGGCCGGGGCAGTGCCTTGTGCCATGGCTTATAATATTCCGGGCCGGCTGTTGCCCGGGACCGGTCGGCCATCTGATCGGGCGGGAGAAAGCGCTGGTCACAGGTCATGCAGGCAGTCAGCGCCCGGGCCAGCTCGTTGCCGTCCGTATAGAGATGATCCACCCGGTAGCCCTTTCCGTTCATGGCCGCCACCAGATCCGTGACGCTGGCAAAAGAATCCAGCCCCGACGCGCAGCCGATGCGATCGTTTCGCGGCGGGTAATGATGAAAGACAATGGCAACTTTTTTTTCCGCGTTTTTCTTTCGGCGAAGCGCCGCCCAGTTCAAGGCAAGGCGAACCATCGCAGCCGTGCGATCCGGTATGGGGACGTACTTGTTCACCGCCGCCCCGCTGATCGGGTCCGTGTCCACACACTGTTTGGCAGCCACAGGCACGGTGACAATCACACCGTCAAGCTCGGGCTGGGCCACATTGATGGTGATATCCACATTGTTCAACCCCTGCGGGTTTGCCTTCCATTCCGCTATGGGCCGGGTGGTGGCCATGGCCTGGATGACAGGCACGCCCAGGCGCTCAAGCAGCCCCCGGTATTCAGGTGCTGCCGCATTCAGGCTGAACATGACCGGATTGATCAGCACATCAATCAGCGGCCGGTCGTCTGCCATGAAAAACTGCGCCATCACGGAATCAGCGCCCTTGTTTCCGAGCAGCCGATCCTTGAAGCGCACGTGGAACACGCAAATGACGTTTGCCCCCTGAGACTCTGCCTCCCGGACAATGGCGTCAATGTGCGCCTTGTTGTTGCTCGTCCAGAAATTCTGATAAAACCAGATGCCCACCGTGGGCCGGTTTGGATCCAGGCTGCGGCGATAGCCCTCGAAATCGGCAATATGGCCATGATCCGGATGATACAGCCCTTCAAAGGGCTGAGGAGCGGGCGGGGCAAAAGCCTGGGCCTTGCCGTATAGCCGGTTGCTAAGAAAAATTAACAGATTGAGCAGATTTTCCACACCGCCATAACGATAATACCGGCTCAGCCGGGTCCACACATCAGCCCCGTTTTCCAGGCCGTCGCTATAGTCCTCAACCAGTTTCAGGGCATCCGCATTGCTGCCCGTGGGCTGCACATGAAAAAAAGGCGTTTGCCCGCCCCGGCTCCGCGCCACGGTTATGGCTTCGGTAAGCGCCTCCCAGACCGGACAGGAATGGGCGCCCGCCATCAACGTGACAAAAACGGCATCTGCGGCCAGGGCATGGCGCACAAAGGCCGCCCGGGCTTCCTCACCGGCCTCCAGCTGGGTGCGGGTGCGGGCATGGATATCAAGCGGGGCGAACCGGCTGCAAAAAATCCGGGCCGCCTCACTCAGGTTTGGGATTTCATTGGCGCTTACGCTGAAGTAGACCAGTTTCATTAAAACGCAATCTCATATCCAGTTTTAAAAAACCGGGGCATGCCGTAATAAATATAATTGTCTGTTTCCTTGTTGCCGTTTATCTCAACATCTTCATCAAACACGTTGTCCACGGCCATTGTCAGATAGCCTTTCCACAAACGGTATTTTCCGCGTAATCCATGTAAAAGCCGGAAAGCCCAAGCTTGCTCCATTTGCGGATCGTATTCGTACTCCATGCTGTCTTCGTCCCCGTACTTAAAGAAGGCCTGGGTTTTCTGCAAAAAAAATCCCGGACCGCATACACGATCCGGGATATCCCTTTTTATCCGCAGATTCAGCCCGGGGCACAACGTTGCCGGCGCAGTCAAACCCCTTATGCTTATTCAGACAGGTCTTCTGACTTGCGGATCCCTCTACTCGCTGCCCCTTCCCGACACCTTCGCCAGTGGCTTTATTGCAGCTTTCGTCCCCGCTCACAGCCGCGGGCCGGTCCCTGATTTGCACAGGGTTCCCTCTTCGGCTCAACTGATGAGCACCTGAATAAAAAATTCATTTAAAAAGATTCCAAAAGCAAAGTCAAGGATGAATTGCCGCGCTGCCCCCTCGGCCCACTCTTGTTCAAGTGGGTTGACAATGGGATGATTTCTTTATATTCTCTTTTCAGCCTAAAATAAAATAAAATAAAAGGTCCGGGTGCGGCCCGGGGGCCTGAGCAAAGTCCCTTCCGGCCGCTAAAAGGGAACACCGTGAAATTCGGTGGTGGACCCGCCGCTGTAATCGGGGACGAAAACTGCAGCATCCCACTGGCAAAGTTGCCGGGAAGGGGCAGTGAGTAGATCGATCCGAGAGCCAGAAGACCTGCCCGGACTTTGAGAAGCGCGGCTTCCCGGTATAGCCGCCGTTTCACCGCACCCTGGATAAAAAAGGGAAATCCCGGATCGTGTATGCGATCCGGGATTTTTTTTTGCACTTTGATGAATATCCGTTACCTCATACTGGCACTGACCACAAGATGCAACCTGTGCTGCCGATATTGTTATAACGGTCCGGAGAAAACGCCGGCCGATATGCCGGAGTCGGTTTTATACCAGGCCTGCCGGCTGGCGGCAGACAGCGGCCGCCCCTTTCATCTGCAGCTCACCGGGGGCGAGCCGACGCTGATGCCGGCACTGATTGAAAAAGCCGCCCGGTCCGCCCGTGAAAGCGGACTTTGCCGGACTATCGGAATACAGACCAACGGGAGCTGCCTGAGCCCGGAGATGCTGAAAATTTTCAAGACCTACGACATGCAGGTGGGAGTCAGTCTGGACGGCGGTCCGGACGTCCACCAGGCGCAGCGGGGCAAGGCGGCCGAAACCCTTCGCGGCCTGCAGATGCTGGAGTCCGCCGGCATCCCCTTTCGGGTGACAACCGTGGTGACCCGCCACAACACGGCTTTCCTGGATCGCCTGGCGCTTACTCTGGCGGGCTTTTCCTGCGCCCGGGGCATCGGCCTGGATCTTTTGGTGGCCAAAGGCCGGGCCGCTGCAACGGCGGCTGCAGATTTTCCCGACAGCCGGTCCCTGGCAGACGGCAGCAAAGCCATGGCCGCAACCTTGGCTGCGGTTAACGCCTGCAGGCCCCGCCCTATCCGTTTGCGTGAAAAGGATCTGTTGATGCGCGCTGAAAAAAAGCCGGCCTTCTGTCATGCCTGCCGGGGAGAGAGCCTGGCTGTTCATCCGGACGGCCGGCTGTTTCCCTGCGGACAAACTCTGGCGGATGATTCTTTTGCCGCAGGCACCGTCTGGCATCCGGAACCCGGTGCCCTGCAGCGACTGGGTATGTCCAGGCCCGAACAGGCGGACTGTGAACGCTGTGAGATACGGGATCGATGTCCGGGCGACTGCCCCGGCCGGCTCCATTATAACCGGGGAGCGCGTCAGACACTGGTCTGCGACCTGTATCGGGCGCTTTGGAAAACTTCAACCGAAAACCCGCCTGAACGGAGAAAAACGTGATTCATCGATTGTTCCAGACAGCTTTTTTATGTTTTTTGGTTTTGTTGACAGCTCCGGGCACGTCCCCTGCCCTGGCTCACGATCACGATCACTCCGGCCATTCAGGCCAGAGTGCCCACCGGCTGGAGGAGGTAACGGTAACCGCCAAACGGCTGGAAAGCTTTATCCAAGACAATCCGCAGCAGGTGGAAGTTATGGGACGCGATGAAATTCGGGAGCGTAATTTCCTGGACACGGACACAGCCGTAGACGCCATGCCCGGCGTATCGGTGGAGCCCAGCGGCACAGGCCTGGGCGCGCGCATCAGTATCCGCGGCTCCGGCGGCACCGGACGCATTCTGATTTTGGTCAACGGGCGCCCTGCGGGCGGCAGCCAGTACGGCAGCGCGGTTATCGGGGACATCCCGGTTTCCATGATCGAGCGCATCGAAGTCTATAAGCCGCCTGTACCCGTATGGCTGGGTGTCGGCGCATCGTCGGGCGCCATTAATATTGTGTTGGCCCCTGACGGCAAAGCAGACGGCAAAACCCGGCCCTCGGCCCGCTTCCGGGTTTTGGGCGGCTCCTATGGCACAGCGGAAGCCACGGCTTCAAAATCCATGAGCTCTGACAACCAGCGGCTGCAGCTGTCCGCAACCGGCAAGCACACGGACGGCAAGCGCGGAAACAACGATCGCGACAGTGCCAACATCAGCGCCCAATGGGAAATGCAGACCCCCGACGCCCGGGCCTATGACATAAACGGCCGATACTACTACAGCGCCCACGGAAATCCGGGCCGGGATTACAATCCCACTCCGGATGCCGAGCAGACCTTTCAAAAAGCATCCGCGGACTTTCGCGCCCAGGGCATGACAGGCGATACCGGAAGCTACAAAGCCAAGCTGTTTGCCGACGGGGTGCGGCTGGAAGACCGCTCCCAGACCGGACTGGAATCCACCCTGGAGACCCTGGGGATAGGCGTGAAAGGCGAGACCGACTGGTGTGAGGATACGGGCTTGTGGTCCGTGCGGACCGGCGCCTCTGCCAGACATGAAACCGTGGATCATACCTTGAGCGGCGATCATGATCGCCGGCAGATCGGCCTTCACGGCCAGTTCGACCGCCGGCTAGGGGCCTTCTCCGTAAGTGCCGGCGCAAGAGGGGATTGGGCATCGGATTTCGACCCGGCGCCTGGCGGCAATCTGGGGATTTCTTTTAAACCCGGCGCCGGCCGGATCATCAAAGCCGGGGTGGGCTACACGGTCAACATTCCCACCTTCGGCCAGCTCTACCAGCCCAGCCACGGCTCTATCGACCAGGTCCGGGGCAACCCCGATCTTGACGAGGAAAGGGTGATCAGCAGCAGCCTGGGATTTATACAAAAGGCGGGCGAGACCGGTGGAATCTCTGTCACCCTGTTTCGCGAGGATGTGAAGGACCTGATCGCCTACCAGGAATTCGCGGATACCATCAAGCGGCCTGTCAACATCGCCGATGCCTGGCGCTGTGGTGTTGAAATCAATGTCAAGTGGCAGCCGTTTGAGCAAACCGAGATGAATTTCAACTATATCCGCCAGGAGAGCGAAAACGAGGCCAATGGCGAGGAGCTCACCTACACACCGGCCCAGAAATTCACGGCCACCGTTAAACAGACTCTGAAAAAGACGGACACGCGCCTGGAGATTGACATGGAGGCCGTAAGCGAGCGGTTCAGCGATCTTGAAAACAGCAGGGAAAAGAGGATGGCCGGCTATTTAAGCGTGGACGCAAAAATCGCCCAGCCCCTCAAGTGGGGCGGCCACCCGTTTGAGCTGTTCGTCCAGGTGCGCAACCTGTTTGACAATGATTTTGAAATTCATCACGGCTACCCGAATGACGGATTGCGGGCTTATGCCGGTTTCAATGTTGCGTTATAGGAGCCAGCCATGAAACATCCCATTGTTATTGCCACATTCGGCAGCACGACCCGCGCGCGCCAAATCTACGGACACATCCATACCCGAGTGAAACAGCGTTTTGCCGGCCACGAACCGGCAAGTATCATCTGGTGGTGCTCGACGAGTTTACCTACCTGCGCGACCTCAGCACCCATCCGGGCGAAACCGGGTTGACCCATATCTAATTGGAAAAACAAAATTTTTATTAAACAACAAATTTGAGGGGGTGTTTTTATGTATCTATACTGGCGCATACAACAGGACCTGAACTGCCTGGGCGAAGTGATCCGCTTTCATAATCCCGCCTTTGCCAACGCCCTTCACAAATGGGTGCGCAAGAATTTCAACAGCATTGCCCTGGCAGAAGACTTTTACCCGGACGAAGGCTTCCAAGTACGCCACGGTAAGCAACTCTGCCGGAACTGATTTGGTTTATTTGGCCGAACTTTCCCTTGACAGTCTGCTGTGCAGCCAATATGAATAAAAGTGTTAGGGTGCAGTTTGCTTAATAGGGAATCCCGTGAAAGCCGGGAGCGGTCCCGCCGCTGTAACCCCGATCCGTTTCATGATAACGGAGACCTTTTCAGCCTTTGTGAGCCACTGTAGGGTTTAAACCCCATGGGAAGGCCGCTGAAAAGGCGGGGAAGCCAGAAGACCTGCCTTGACCCATATATCGGTGTTTCTGCGGAGCTACAGATGCCGAGCCTGATGGACAGCTCCGAATGGACAAATTGTTCCATTCGAAATATTGGAGGGCCAAGAAAACTGGGTGCAGCCCTCCGGACACTATTATTTGTGTCCGGAGGGCTTTTTTTATTTGGCAACCCGGTTAAAACAAAGAGCGCGGATTGCTTTCGGATCCGGAATTTGGACAATTTCGAATAATACAGAGCATTTATCCGTACGTGAAATTCTGAAAAATTGATGGCACCGTAAAAAGTCTGATTTCAGATGGTGCCATAAAAAGTTCAAGATCAAGGCTTGCGCAATTTCGAAGAATGCAGCGTACTTAGCCGTACGTGAAATTCTGAGAAATTGCGCGTAACGCAGATATTGCACTTTTTACGGCACCATCAAAGTTGTTTTTAAAAGAACTTTTTAAAAAAAAGGAGGCGTTTTATGGAAAGGGACAAAAACAACAATGACGGCATGGAAAAAATCAAGAATACCGATCATTACAAAGCCCAATACCAGAAAGATTTTGTGGACAAGTGGGATGAACTGATTGACTGGGAAGGTCGGGCCGAAGGTGAAGGTGCCTTCTTTATCAACCTCTTGAAAAACAAGGGAAAGAACAAAATCCTCGACCTGGCCACAGGAACGGGCTACCACTCGGTCACGCTGATGAGCGCCGGTTTTGAAGTTCACAGCGCGGACGGAAGCACGGAAATGCTCCACAAGGCCTGGGAAAACGGGAGGAAACGGAATTTGGTGCTCCGCACTATCCAGGCGGACTGGCGCTGGCTGACCCGTGATATCAAAGAGCGATACGATGCAGTGATATGTCTGGGCAATTCTTTTACTCACCTTTTTGCCGAACCGGATCGCAGAAAAGCACTGGCCGAGTTCTACGCTGTATTGAAATCCGACGGAATCCTGATCATCGATCAGCGCAATTACGATAATATGCTGGAAACCGGATACAGTTCCAAGCACAAATATTATTATGCAGGCGACCGGGTAAAAGCCGAACCGGTCCATATCAGCGATGACCTGGTCATATTTGAATATTGTTTTCCGGACCAGTCGAGCTACAAGCTCAATATGTATCCCCTGCGCAAAGACTATTGCTGCGGTCTGCTCCGCGGTGCGGGCTTCCAGAAAATCACAACATACGGGGATTTTCAAAAGGATTACGGCATCAAACAGACAGACTTTTTCATTCACGTGGCTGAAAAGCAATAGCTTCCGACCCCGCCGCATTACTCAAAAAAACTGCCGCTGCCAGACAGCGGCAGCAAGAGGTTGACATGCATGATTATGGCCCAAGCCCTGCGGCCTTCGGTAAGGCCAAAATTATCGATTTAAACCGCAAAGGCGGAAACCCGGTTCCCAAGGCAAATTTGAACGGCACTGAAGCCTTTCTGGTGAGAACGGAAAAAATCTTTTATCTGGCTTCCCTCTACCTTGATGACAAGCAATGCTATCAGGGATCCGGCTATACGATCTTCGCGGACGGAGAGACCTGGTATTTTTCCATGGACGGCGCCAAGAATCCGAACGTCAGGCAAAAATGCCGAAACGTGGGAAAACGCATTGCCCGCGTCTATAACGGAGAGCTTGAAAAGGGTCGCATTGACGGCTACGGACGATTTTGGTCCGAACATGTGGACCCGGCGGATTCTGCAGACAGATAAATCATGGATATTCCGGATCGTGTCTGGGATCCGGAATTTTTTTGAATTTTGATGGATGTCCGCAACCTCATACTGGCACTGACCACAAGATGCAACCTGTGCTGCCGTTATTGCTATAACGGGGCAAAGAAAACTCCCGCCGACACGCCACAGCCGGTTTTAAACCTGGCCTGCGGGATGTATCGGGCGCTTTGGGAAACATCCAGGGATGCGATTCATGTATATGCCATAACCGGAAACCCGCCTGGACGGAGAAAAACGGGATCCATCGATTGTTCCGGACAGCTTTCTTTTGTTTCTTGTTTTTAAGGAAGTCACAGCAACCGCCAAACGGCTGAAAAACTTTATCCGAAACAATCCGAAGCCAATTGCGTTATAGGAGTCAGCCATGAAACATCCCATTGTTATTGCCGCATTCGGCAGCACGACCCGCGCGCGGCAAATCTACGGACACATCCATGCCCGATTGAAACAGCGTTTTGCCGGCCACGAAATTGTCTGGGCCTACAATTCCCGGATCGTGCGGCACAAAATGAAGCAAAAGGCGGTGGATCTGCCGCCGCCCGCTGCGGTGTTTGATGAACTGGCCGGCCGGGGCTATCAATGGGCCGTGGTACAGTCCCTAAACGTAATCTGCGGCCATGAATTCCATCGTTTAAAGGATGAGGCCCTGAAAGGACCCCTTCGCGTCTCCATCGGCCATTCCCTGCTTTGCAGTGCCGGCGATTTTTTCAAGGCGGCAGAAGCAATAAGGCCGGTTTTTGAAAAAGATCCACAGGAGGCGGTCGTGTTTGTCGGGCATGGCACGGATCACTGCGCCTGGTCGGTCTACCCGGCCTTTGAGTCCCTGTTGCGGCAAAAATACGGCAGCCGGGCCTTTGTCGGAGTCGTGGAAGGAGATTGGCCGGATTGCGCCGCCGTGATCGCAGCCGTGCAGTCGGCCGGCTTTTGCCGGGTGCGGCTCGTGCCTCTGATGCTGGTTGCCGGCGTTCATTTTGAAGAGGATCTGGCCGGTAACGAAGACTCCTGGAAAGGTGCATTTGAATCCGAAAACATCGAGGTCTGTCTGGAGATGGCGGGCCTTGGCACAAATACAGGGATAATCGATATTTTCGGCGATCATATTGAAAGTGCCATAGATGTCATTCCGGAAGATGTTTCACTGACCGGTCAAATGCCGAAATGGCAATGACAATGAATCAACTAAAAACGGTGAGCAAAAAATTTTATTGACACCTTCAAAGGATCGCAATACAAAATAATAGATTTTAAAATTGGAAATCCGAAGTATTTCCAGCAGCACAATTGAACAGAAAGTTCAAACAGCAGGCATAAGAACCAGGATTTATGTGAACACATTGCATTTTCACTTAAATCCTGCTCCACCCGTATAACATAAACAATCCAAAAGCCACGAAGGCAAAAAACAGGTCGAAACCTGTATTGCGCCTTCGTGGCTTTTTTTATTGGCGCTTCATTTTTGATGCCTTCGTAAAAGTCTGATTTCAGATGGTGCCGTAGATGGTGCCGTAAAAGTTCAAGATCAAGGCTTGCGCAATTTCGTAGAATGCAGCGTAGTTATCCGTACGTGAAATTCTGAGAAATTGCGCGTAACGCAGATATTGGACTTTTACGCCGCCATCATTTTTGAATCCATGAATAAAAGGAAGAAAGGAGGTGATGCCAACCCAAAATAAAACAAGCTGAACAAACAGTATGAAGAGGGAAGGCAGCCGCGACCCGCCAGTCTGCTCAAGCTGCCTTCCCGGGCAAAGCCCCCCCGAGGAGAGGTATGCTTTCACTAATTTATTTCCAAATCATCCCTGTGTCAATCCGGCTTTCAACAGGGCCGGCGCTTCGGGCGGGCTTAGCGGCATGTGAAATCATTTTTGAACCAACTCCAAAGGAGAAGGATAAATGAAATTCATTCAGTTACGCTTTGCCCTGTTACTGGCTGCGGGGCTTTTCTTTTGCCTCCCGGCTCAGGCGCAGGCCAAAGAAAACAAAACCAGCGTGCAGCAGGCACCATACCGCCTGGACAGGGTCATTGTCCGGTCCCATCCAATGGGCGAAAAAGCAATGGAGGTAACACCCGATGTCACGGTGATCAACGTTGACAAATTTGAAAAAGCCGGAAGAATTCATCATGTTCAGGACCTGTTAAACGAAATCCCGGGCCTGGACGTCATGCAATCCAATATTACCCCAAGCCCTTCTGAGCAGGTCTACATCAGGGGGCTGGATCAATCGCGGATCCAGATATTTCTGGATGGAAAACCCATGCGGCTGATGGGAAGAATGGGATATTACAAAATCGACTGGACCACTATGCCGATAGACAACGTGGAATCCATTGAAATTATCCGCGGCAGCCACTCCCTTCTTTATCCATTCTCCATGGGCGGCGCCATCAATATCATCACCAAAAAAGGCAAACAGACAGATGATCTCAAACCCGATATCGCTGTTGCTACCGAATTCGGCACCTATGGAGCGGAAAGCCACAGCGCCAACATTGAGGGAGGGTTTTCAAATGCCATCGGCTACGCCCTTGCCCTTGCAGACCGAAGCGGAGACGGATACCTCAGAAACAACGACTACAATACCACCAGCTTCAATTCCCGCATCTCGCTTTTTCTGCCCACTCATGGGACCCTGACGGCCGGCTGGGATTATGTTGATAACCAGACCGGCTATGCAGTGATAAATGATCCGGATGATCCGGCCAGTAACTACGACCCGGACTATCCGGTGGTGCGTGCCGATGAAATCGACACCTTTACCCACGATTATGAGGGCAAAGCCTATGCCGGCGGAGATTCCTACTGGGAAAAAACAACCAATGAATACAGCCTGCTTTTTGAGCAACCCCTCGGCCCCGGTGATCTTGAAGCCCAAATCTATCAGCATCAATCCGAACGCGACAGATTTTATTACAATGCAAGCGGAGAACAAAATAAACAACCGGGGACTGAAGAATTAAATACAGGCGTCTATATCAAATACCTCGACTGCGACCTGGCACAGAACCATTCCTTCTCCATTGGAGGAGAATACCGGGCCCAGGGAGATGATGACAACGAGGATTTTTATGAAATCCTGTCCGCCTATTTCCAGGATGCCTGGACCATCTCACCGGCTCTGACCCTTACCTGGGGGACCCGTTACTATGAATTCCGCAGCGATGCCTATCAGGCGGGATTCCCCGGATGGGGCATATTTTATCAGCTCAGTCCTGAAGAACAGGCAAAATATGAATATCGCCGGGTTGAAAAGGAGTGGTGTCCCAAGGCCCGCCTGAATTATGAACTGAATCCGGACCTGTCCCTTTATGCCTCCGTGAGCCGTGAAATGCGCACGCCTTGAATCTGAGACCTCTGGAGATGGGCGCAGGGTGCGTCCACAGAAGCTTATATGGCGGCAAACCCGGAACTTGAGACCGAAACATCCTGGACATATGAAACCGGGTTTATAAAAAAATTGCGCTTTGACACCAAGTTCCGCGCAGCTGCGTATTACATGGATATTTCGGACTATCAGCAACACAACTATATCTCTGGCGAACCAAGCGCACAGGTCTACAACATTGACGTGGAACTCTACGGTTTTGAACTCGAACTCAGCAAAAGCCTGTCCAACGGCTTAAGCGGCTACCTCAACTATTCATGGAAAAACTGGTCCCATGATGATCATCCTTTTGACTCCAAAGGGACCCATTACTTTATGGAGAACCAGCCGCAAAACACCGTCAAGACGGGACTGCATTACAGGCTCTGGAAAGGCGGCAGGGTATCGCTCAACGCAAAATACATCGATGAGCGGCAAAGCAAGCAGGATCAGATACTGGGTGACGTGATCACGGTGGATATCGGTGCGCAGCATACGTTTCATCTCGGATATACCGACTTTACCCTTAAAGGCTATGTCAACAATCTTACCGACCAGGACTATGAACTGCGGGCGGGTTACCCCATGCCGGGCATTACCGCCGGCATTCGGAGCGAATTTACATTCTGAATTTCTTACTTATCATCGCTTTCCGGCGGGGGACAAAAGGTTCCCGCCGGAGGCGATGATTGACTGGAGATTGGCATCATGAACCGGATACTGATTTGTATATGCACGTTGTGCGCATTATTGATGGTTTCGCCGCTTATGGCCGACACACTTACTGTAACCGATATGTCCGGCCGGTCGGTAACCGTGCCCCGTGATCCGGAACGAATCATATGCCTGGGGCCGGGGACATTGCGTCTCATCGTTTATCTCCGGGCCCTGGACAACGTTGTCGGGGTGGAATCCCTGGAAAAACAGCATCCCCGGGGACGTCCGTATTGGCTGGCCAACCCCGGACTCCACGACCTTCCGGTATGCGGACCCGGAGGACCGGCCAGCATCAATCAAAAACCGGATATGGAAGTGATTGTCAGGCTGGACCCTGAACTCATTTTTGTGACCTACATGGACGGGTCTTTGGCTGAAGAAGTACAGTCCGTTCTGGACATTCCTGTAGTCGTTCTGAGTTATGGCGCTTTTGCCACCTTTGACCCCACGGTTTTTGACTCCCTGGATCTGGCCGGCCGGATCCTGGACCGAAAACAACGGGCGGCGTCAGTGACCCAATATATCCTGGATGCGCAAAGCGACTTGCTGGCCCGGGCAAAACAAAGCACTGCCCCGAAAAAGCCAGAGGCATACGTGGGCGGTATCGGATACCGGGGGGTGCAGGGGCTTGAAAGCACGGAACAGAAATACGCCCCGTTTGACTGGGTATTGGTGGACAATATTGCCAGGGACATGGACGCGCGGCAAAGAACCCATGTGTTTACCAACAAGGAGACGCTTCTCAAGCTGAATCCCGGAACAATCTTTATCGACGGAGGGGGGCTGGCTCTGGCCGCCAGGGCCTACAAAAAAAATCCCGGAATTTATAATGCCCTGGCGGCTTTTGCCCGGGATCGAGTTTATATGCTGCACCCGTTTAACTGGTATACGACCAATATCGGCACGGTGCTGTGTGATGCCTATGCTGTTGGCAAAATCATGCACCCGGAGCCCTTTGCCGACGTGGATCTATCTGAAAAGGCAGACGAAATATACACTTTTCTGATCGGGGCGCCTGTACATGAACATATGGTCAAAGATTACGGTCCCCTTGGGTCAAAAGCCCCGTTCATTCGAAGAAACCGGAGGTAATCATGTTGCAGACTTCAAGCGGCCACGGCCGGGAATATAAACTCAATACAGCCAAGGCGGAATTTTTTGACGCCCATGCGGAATCCCCGTGGGCTGCGCTGGAATACTCGCCCGAAGAAAAAGCCAGGATCCGGCAGGCAATCCAATCCCTTCCAAGCCTGCACGGACAGACCGTGCTTGAGCCCGGATGCGGCACCGGCCGTTTGACCCGTATCCTGGCCGAACAGGTGGGTCCGCAGGGCCGGATTCTGGCCATGGACATCAGCTCCAAAATGGTACAAAAGGCTCACCGCAAGGTGGGAAAATTGCCCAATGTACATCTGCGCTGCGCGGCCATGGAAGCCTGCATTTTGCCCGGGGAGGAAGTGGATCTGGTTTTTTGTCACCAGGTCTTTCCCCATTTTGACGACCCGCAACAAGCCGCCAAAATCATGGCCGGGTGCCTGCGTCCCGGCGGAAGGCTGATGATCCTGCACCTGATTGGCAGCAATGAGATCAATGACCTGCACCGTAAGGCGGGAACGGCTGTGGCCCGGGACATGATGCCGGATCAGCAGGAATTGCAGCAGATGTTAAACCGGGCGGGTCTTGATATTGAGAAGATCAACGACGCCCATGACCATTTTGTTCTCATAGCGGGCAAGGGCACAGTCCCCGGGGCTGTACAGACAACAACCTGAACCGGGCATTTCAAATTTTGCCGCATATGGTGTGTCAGCGGGATAAACAATAAATGCAAGTCTGAAAAGGCCAGAAAAAATGAAACAGCATGAGGTGAAAGCCGGATTTGAAAAATGGTCTGTGTTTGAAAAAGCCAAAAAAGCCAACCGGATGTGCCATACAGAGGCGTATCAGGGGCTCAGGGAAATCCTGACAAAGAAATGCGCACCTTGTCCCCGGATCCTGGATATCGGGTGCGGGGACGCAGATGATATCTCGCTGATTCTGGAAGACCATCCTGTTTCTGAATACATCGGTATCGACAATTCGCCGCAGGTTCTCGGGCAAGCCCGGTCCCATCTGTATCAGCGACTGTCCTGTACATGGCATCTCATCTGTGCGGATTACACCGAGGCCCTGCACAGCATTCAGGCCCCCATGGATGTGATCTGGCTCGGTCTTTTCCTCCATCATCTGCCTCAGGAACAAAAGCGGTTATTCTTTCAACAAGCCTTCACGCTTTTGTCCCCGGCAGGAGCCGTTATATGCCACGACCCCGTGCTCCTGGAAACAGAAAACCGGGCCGGGTTCCTGGAGCGCATCTCCCTTGCCTGCCGGAACTGGCCGGAACTGACCCCTGATGAGAAAGAGATGCTCTGCCGTCACTGGTCTGATCATGGCCGGCAGGAGCATATCCCCATGCTGGAAGAAATCGCCGGGGAATCCGGGTTTTCACAAACGGAAATACTGTGGCGGGACCCGGACGCCTTCTACGCCCTGCTGGCCTTCCGGCGCTGAGCCACTGCATCAATTGGACTTCAACTGTAATAATGTCCTTTGACGTGGTCTTACAGCGGGACATTGGCCCTGTCGCCGGATAAAGGTCTTCTGTGTGGACAGCAATAAACTTTGCGGTATCCCGGGCGTGATCCCCTGCTGAAATAAACAGGCAGACATATTTCAGGGCGTCTGGTGTCACGCGGTATTTTATGACAATAAAAACGCTGTTGACAACAGATCCGGGCATGCATTAAAAAAAAGTGTACCTGTCAGGGTGCCGGGAGATACCTGCAGAAGATTTGGCGGGCAGCTTCCGGGTAAAAGGAAAGATGGTGCAAGTCCATCGCATGCCAGCCGTTGCCGTGATCCGGGGACAACAACCGCATAAGGCCACTTTCAGGAAGTCACTGCCTGGGGGGAAGGCGCGGTTCAAGGAAGATCCGTAAGCCGGAAAGCCTGCCCTGACGGAAGTTAAGGATTTTTGCTGGATCAAATCCTTCTGATAACATTTATCAGGAGGTGTTTTGTGACAGCAGCAATCCATCACGAATTCGGTGCCCTCATTTCCCGGCTGACCCGCCGTGAAAACCTTTCCCGCAAAGAAGCTGAACAGGCTTTTGCCACTGTTTTAAACGATTCCACCACCCAAATGCAGCAGGGCGCTTTTCTTGCCGCCCTTAGGACAAAAGGCGAAACAGAGGCGGAAATCGCCGGCGCCTGGGATGCCATCTATCAACTGGACACGGTCAAAATTCCCCTTAGCCCCGGCCTGCTGCCGGTTGAAAACAGCGGCACCGGCATGGACACTTTCAAGACCTTTAATATCAGTACGGCAGCAGCCGTGGCCGCAGCCGCACGAGGCATTTGCATGGCCCGGCACGGCTCCCGGTCCATTACTTCAAGCTGCGGAACAGTGGATATGGCCGAGGCCCTTGGCGTGGATGTCGAATGCCCGGCCGAAATGGTGGCGAGAAGCATTGAAAACGCCGGTATCGGCCTTTTCAACGGCATGAGCGCCACTGTTCATCCCGGCGCCCTGGGCCGGATTCTGTCTATGATCCACTTTGGCTCCACCCTCAATATTGCAGCATCGCTGGCCAACCCGGCCATGCCCGCAACGGGTTTGCGGGGCGTGTATGACCGGGAGATGATCCTGCCGGTCATCCGGGTAATGAAAGCCATCGGCTACCAAAAAGCCATTGTTGTCCACGGGGCAGCAGACGGCGCAGCCCCTGAGCAGACCGGAATGGATGAAGCCTCGGTAATCGGGCCCACTTTTTGTGCAAGGCTTCTTGAATCCGGCGAAATTGAAACCTTTACCCTTTATCCGCAGACATACGGCCTGGGCAAAGGCGATCCCGGGGATCTGGCGCCTTCAGGCAACATGGACACAGAGACCCGCCGCTTTGTCCGCCTTATGCGCAACAAGGAAAACAGTCTCCGTAAAGAAGCGGTCATGCTCAATGCCGCACTGATTTTCTATGCCGCGGACATGGTCTCAGGCATTGATGACGGCCTGGAAATCGCCGCCAATGCCATGGAAAGCGGGGACGCATTGGCCACCTTGCGGGCCTGGGTTGCCGCTCAGAACCGGGACCCGGAAACAGGACTGCAAACCCTGGAGAAATGGATTGAATAGCAACAGCCCTGCAAGCAAAGGGATGATTGCCGCAGAGGAGGGGCTATGAGGATAGTGTTGACCGACCGCAGATGCCTGGAAATCCAAAACAACAACAAACTGGAAAAAAGCGGCAAAGGCGAGATACGCCTTCGGGTGCTTTACTGCGCCATATGCCGGACAGATGCAAAGATGTGGGACCAGGGGCACCGGGATCTGATCCTGCCCCGGGTGCCCGGCCATGAAATGGCGGTTGCCGACAACCGGGGAAACCGTTACGTCATATGGCCGGGTATCAGCTGCGGCACATGTGTGCACTGCCGGGCAGGACGGGAAAACCGGTGTGAACATCTACAAATTCTGGGATTTCACAGGGACGGCGGTTTTGCCGACGAAATCATCGCCCCTGCGCACAGCCTGATCCCTGTTCCCGAAACCCTGGATCCGGCCATTTCCTGTTTTGCCGAGCCAATGGGCTGTATTTTCCATGCCCTGGCAAACTTCCCTGTAAAGAAAAACCCTCGCTTTTTGATTTACGGCGGCGGCACCATGGGGCTTTTGGCCGGCCTCGTCATTCAGGCGGCCGGGGGCAAACCCATGATAATTGAAAAAAACAAGGAAAAAATCCAGGCTGCGCACCCCTTTTTAAAGGCCACCACAATAGCATGCGCGACCCATACCCGCGAAAGCGGCTTTGATGCTGTCATCAATGCCTGCCCGGATATCCAAGCCTTTGCCGACGGATTGAAAAAACTGCGAAAAGGCGGCCATTTCCTGTTTTTCAGCGGCCTGACAAAAAACGCAACCATTGAGACCGATCTGATTGACCTGATCCACTACCATGAGATTACAATCTCAGGCAGCTACGGATTGGCACCTGCGGATATGCAGCGCGCCGTGAGCTTTCTGGATGCCCATCAACGGATTCCGGCAACATTGATCCAGGGCATTGCTGCCCCGGAAAACGCCCCCGATCTCTTGCCGCAGGTGCTGGCCGGAAAGGGATTTAAGTATATACTGGATTTTACCGGCTCTTTGAGCAGGGAATATGCCGGCCAAAATCATCAGGGGACAAGCCAGGGCCCAATTTTAGAAACCAAATAAAAAGCTCGCAGGATGCAGGCGCGAATTCATCATTCATCGGGCGCACACGCCAGGGCTCCCAAGCAGCCGCCCTTCCAAGGGGCGACTGCCCGAAACCTGAAAAGGGTTGACAAAATTTTTTTGCCATATTAATTCGAAAATACTTGCTTCAATAGATTATTCTAATAAATAAAGGTTACCTTTACGAACTTCGACTTTCAATAGCACCAGGAAAGTGAAAGCGCAACTGACGATACAAGGCCACATGGGTCTGGTTGCGCTTTTTTGTTGCAGAACGCGGTAAAACAAGGGCCAGGAGCGGTATAAACCAAGCCCCAAAAATTCGGCACTAAACTTGACAAGGAATTTGGAATAACAAATGAGCGCCAAAATTTTTCTCTTGAGAGCAATCATTGCGCTGATCGCTGTCGCCTTTATCAGCGCCTACAACCGGACCGGAATGCCGGTGCTTCTATGGCCGGGGCTTGTGTTTTACGCCGTTTGCTCTCTGATGTACCTGAAGGCCTTTTTGTCTGCGCTTTTCAAAACCCGGCGGGTCTCTGCGGATTTTCTGGTGGTAACGGTCCTGGCGGTTTCATTTTTGGCTGAACAGTATCTGAGCGGTATGCTTGTGGCATGGTTCATCAGCATGGGGCTTGCTGCGTCTTTCTATATGATTGAAACCAGTCAAAAAAAAATCCAGGCCCTGACATCAGAGCGGGAAAAAACAGCAAGAGTTGTCGATGCTGCAGGATCAATGCACGAAGTGCCCATTGACCATGTTGCGAAAAATGAGGTGGTGCTGGTTCCCCAGGGCGAAATGGTGCCCGTGGACGGTGAAATCATTGAAGGAAAGGCGTCCCTGGACGAGGCCATGATTACCGGGGAGCCTTATATGGTTTTTAAAGGGGCCGGGGACCGGGTGTTGTCCGGTGCTGTCAGTGTCAGCGGACAAATCAAAATCCGGGCATCAAAACCCGGGAACCTGTCTTTTATGTATATGCTGGCGGCAGACATCGCCGAATCCCTGAAACATAAACCCCGCATGCAGCAGCGCTCAGATCTTATTGCGCAATTGTTTATTCCCGGGGTGGTTTTTTATGCACTTGGATATCTGTTTCTTTCCGGCATGTCAGGCGGGGATTGGCAACAGGCGATGATGCGCACGGCAGCGATTACCGCCGTCGCCTGCCCCTGTGCATGGGCCCTGGCTGTACCAACGGCCTTTGCATCCATTATCGGCGGCCTTGGATATAAAGGGGTGCTGGTGCGGGGCGGCATCCCCCTGGAAGAAGCGGGAAAGGCCAGGCATGTGGTTTTGGACAAGACCGGCACACTGACCCTGACCCACCCGAAAGTAGAGCAGGTTGTCGGTGTGGATATGGATGCTGATCAAGTATTGCGCCTGGCGGCTGCTGTGGAAAACGGCTTTCTGCACCCCATCGCACAGGCGGTTATCAATTGCGCACGGGACAAAAATATTGCACCGCTTTGCGCCGCTCAATATGATTATTTGCCCGGAACAGGCGTCAAAGCCCGGGTGAATCATACCGAAGTGATTTTGGGGTCTGAGGAGACAATGGCCGGGATGGGCATATCCCTTCCGGAAACAGTTTGCGTCAGCGGCCGTGCTGTATGGGTAGCTGCTGATCATCGGGTTGTCGGTGTGATCGGGATCTCCGATGAGCTGAGGGCTTCTGCGGACAGCCTGGGATTGCGGTTTAAGGAAAAAGGCATTGCCGACGTCTTCCTGGCCACGGGCGACCGGGAAGAAGGGGAAGCCAGGCGGGTGGCCCGGATCATTGGTGCAGACCATTACCAATGGATGATGACAGCAGAGGAAAAAACTGCACTGGCAAGTCAGCTGGCCAAGGAGGGTGGCGTGATCATGATCGGTGATGGCGTCAACGACGCCGCAGCAATGGCGGCGGCAAACGTGGGCGTTGCTGTCGGGGCCCATCAGGCCGAACTGTCAGTCAGAGCGGCGGATATCGTGGTTTTAAACGATGACGCGGCTGTTTTGCCCGGAATTATCAATGCCGGACGGCAGTTGCGGCACGTCATCAATACCAACTATGCCTGGGCCGTGGTTTTTAACCTGGCGGGCATCAGCCTGGCCACGGCCGGTATTCTCAGCCCCTGGCTGGCCGCCCTGGTTCATCATGGGTCTTCGGTATTTGTGGTGGCCAACTCGGCCCGGCTGGTGAAACAGTGAAGCCTCAGGACAAATCCCGCGCTCAGTCGATTTCCCCTTCAGGACCGGCCTTTGAAAAGAAACAAATGCATAAAAAATATCATTTAGCAAGACCATGAAACTTTCAATGCCAATTAAAAGCGGAGGTTTGAAAAAATGAATCCCAAAGACGATCAATTACAACCTGATTTTGCGCCCTTGGCTGACTGGCTTTTGGGTCCGATTCGGCTCGCCCTGATGGATGCGGCCATGGAACTGGAATTGCCTGACCTTTTGACTAAAACCGGAGATCCTGATAAATTGGCCTCCCGCCTCAAAGTGCATCGTCAAAATTTATGTTTGTTTTTAGACGCATTAACAGGTTTGGGTCTGACTGAAAAAGAGGACGGCTTTTATTACAACACGCCTTTGGCCGACAGGTACCTGCGCCGTGACCGGGAAACATGGCTGGGAGAGATGCTGCACAACCTTAGAAATATACAGCATCGCAACCTGGATAATATGGTTGAACTAATCCGGAGTGGTCCATCTGAACTAAAGGGCGAAAAGCGCCTGGAGTCAGAGGAACAATGGAAAAACTTTGCCGGCCATTTGATTAATTACCAAAAATCCGGCCTTGCACGGTTGGCTGCGGATATCGCGGAATCGCTACCCGAATTTCCGCATGTCAAAAAGATGCTGGATTTGGGAGGCGGACCGGGACTGGCCGGGATGGCTATTTTGCAACGGCACCCGCGCCTGGAAGGCGTGCTATGCGATATGCCCTCAATGATCAGCGTGGCCCGGGAACAGGCGCAAGCAAAAGGCTTGCAGGGACGAATGACCTATATATCCGGTGATTACAACCAGGTTGATTTGGGCGAAAGCTATGATTTGATCTGGACAAGCCATGCCCTTTATTATGTGCAAAATTTTTCTCATTTTTTCAGCCGCATCTATAACTCCCTGAATCCCGGCGGTGTATTTCTGAGCCTGCACGAAGGGCTTTGCAACGAACGCACTTTCCCTCCTTATCATGTTTTAGCCCGAATTTCCCTGGCCTTGGAAGGACAGGACGTTTCATTCAGCCAGGGTTTTATCGCAGAAAAAATGCGGGAATCCGGTTTTGCAAAAATCGACAGCCAAAGCCTGGAATTGTCTATGGGACCGGTCTGGCTCGACATTGCCAGAAAAAGCGAAACAATCTTTAGTGCCCCCAACCCGGGTTAAACTGCTCGGCATGGTTAAGGATTCTGTTCTCAATACTTTTTCTGTAATTGTCCATTCGGGAAAAATCCATATTGGGAGTATAGAACTGCTCAATTTTTTCATGCGTCAATTTGGCCACATGCAGGGTTTCCACTGCTTTCTCAAGAAGATACCCGGAGTTTGCCTTTTCTTCTGCCAATTCCCGGGTCTTTTCTTTTACCCATGGCGCAAGACATTCATTCAAATCATAAATATATGGGTTTTGTTCCGGAAACTCTTTTGGTTTTGCGGTTAGCAAAACATTTGGTTCCGGCAAAAAAAGATGTTCCATATAATTGCGGTCCAGGGGATTGTGGCAAATTTCCACTTTAATGCCTTTTACTCTAGCGATCTCTGCAGCATGATTGATAATTTTCGACCGCCCGGCGCCATGCTCGCCGACAAGGCCAATAATGGTGGTTTCAGGACTTAAAAACGTTTCCAAATGAGAAAGCGTGCCAAAAGGCGTAATAGAGCTGACAAACAGGTTTCTTTCTGAAGCATGAAACCCGGCATCATTGCAATGGACAAACAGGGTCTCTGTAATTTTTGCCATAAGTTTATTTATTTTTATCTCCACTGCCGCTTCTGCGCAAAGCGAGGCCACGTTGTCCAGAATTGTCCGGGCGGCATGTAAATAACGACAGGCCTGATGAAAGTGCCGGGCAACTGTTGATTGGATGTCTCTGATTTGTTTATAATGCGGACGGATGCCATCTTCGTCCCAGAACATCCCCAAATCCAGAATTTCATCCAGCGCACCCGGAACCTGCGGATCAAAAGCATGATGACCGGTTGCTGCAACAACGACGACCCTGATTTCCGGAACGACCACGGCATCAACGGACTCCGGATCAAGCGAACAATGCTGATATTCGATATTGAATCCACGCTCAATCATTGAATTGCCGATCTCTTTTAGGAAGTGCGACTTTCCGGTCCCGGGACCACCTTTTACAATAAAAATCCGACCATTATCCAATTCATGAAGAAAATCATAATAAGTATGAAACCCTGCGGAAGTGTTGCAGCCGAAGAAGCATCTTCGTATTCTGGGTTCAGTCCGTGCGATATCCATATCATCTCCCTGTTTTCTAAAAGCAAAGCTTATTCAAGTTTGACAGTTCTGGTTCCTGCTTTGTTTGATTTTAAATAGAGCCCTTCCATCCCGACTGTACGAACACGCCTGGCAATAAGCTCAGTTGCTGTTGTATAGAGGCCATGATCACACATTCGCTCAAAATAAATCCCACCGGAAAATGTGTAGCGTTGCTTCAGGCCACCAGGCATTCTCAGGGCTTCTTCCTCAAAGGCGATAAGATCACCAGCAACCAAATCACGGGGGATTTCGATTAAGGGGTGTCCATTTGCACATTTGACAGCGTTGAGTCCGGCCAGACTTCCTGTAACCATGGCTTCGGTATGCCCCACGAAAAAGCCGGATTTTTCACCTGCACAAAACAGGTTGGCAGAGCCGCAAACCTTAAGCGAATTATCTCTGGGTGCTCTGGAAAGAAATCTTACCGAGTTGGCATGTCCGCAAGAATGGGCATAGGTAGCGTTCTCTAGACCGGGAAAACGTCTGAGCATTTCCAGGGGATAAAAAGGTGACATCATTTTGGCATACCCCCCCGTATCCAGCAGGATCAAATTTTCAATATAGGCGGGAAGAGAATATTGCCGACACGCTTTGATCCCTGCCATTTCCGGACGAACCAATTCGCCGGGGACAGGCAAAATAACGCTGCCCAAGCTTTCCAATTCGCTTAGCAATGCTGGATGAAGCGAATCTTTATTCAACTCACATGAACCGCTGAAAGACCCCTTGCTGCCATTATTTCTCAGCCCGACATCGTCCTTTATGCCGGCCTTATGCGCAATACTGACGCGAGGCCCAAAAGCCGGGCACCGCAGAACGCACATCCCGCAGCCGTTCCCATAGCGTGAGCAGTTGCCCATGGGGCCGGCAGACCCGGTTGTTTCTACAAACACATCGGCATCAAAAAAAACATCATCTGCAGTTACAACGCTTTCAACCCTTCGGCCGCACGTAACGACATCAACAACACGATGGCAGAAATTCAGCTGAACGCCTTTTTCTGTGAGCAAACCGCGGACTTTTGGCTCAACATGCATGCTCGAATATAACGTAGCGTGTTCATGCCCGGGGAAACTGACATTTTTATGTTGGGCAGCTTCATCTGTAATGCTTATCAGTTCGCCTCCCCCCATGGCGATAAGTTCTTCAGCAGCTGTAAAGCGCCCATTATTACGCATTATGCCGCCTGCAAGCCCGCAGCCGAGAAGCATGTCTGTTCTCTCCAAAAGCACCACTGAAGCGCCGGCTTTCCGGGCTGTAAGTGCAGCAGCGCAGCCGGCCCATCCACCTCCGATAACAATCACCCGAGCCATGTCTTTCCCCCCTTCCGCATTCAATGGATCATTATTCTTATTCCGGATTTATGATGCATGCTTATTCAGGACAAACTCTGGATTCAGGCAGGCTTTGCAGGTTCGAACTTGTTTGCCTTTCATTTCAACGGTACAACTGCCACATATGCCTTCTCCACAACATATCTGCTGATTATTGGAAATCGCAAGCACCGGCAATATCTCCAGCTCAGCAAGCAACGATCGTATCAACATGTGTTGCCGATGATCACCACCGCTGAAAATGCAAGCAGGCTTTAGCTGATGCATTATTGATGACAGAAGGGCTTTGCCGCCAGGCCTTTTTAAATCCATTTCAAAAACTTGTACTGTTTGCGGCAGCAGATTACGAATAACGACCGGTTCCTTTTCCCCCAAAAAAACTGCAACGCTATTGCCGTTACGAAGCATTCTTTTTACAGCAAGCGGGCCGGATGCCTGGGCAATGCCATCAAGAACGACAAGACAATTTTCGTTGTGTGTGTTTTCAATATTCCGGGAGCCGAAAATGCCGTTCCAATAAGGGCCCCGTACGGATAGGTTTCTCCCGCAATTTTCAAGTCTTTTTGTTTTAGGACCGATAACAGAAATCAGTACCTGAATTTCCCCTTTGCCGGCATTAGCACTCATGACAGCAAGAGGAATTTCAAAAAACGAAGTATCTTCCTTTTTTTTAAGAAATACAAAACTGCCGGGATGACACAATTCTTCAGATAGCGCCTGACCCACATCAAGGCGCAGTAGAAGCAGGTGATTGTGAATTGTTTCTTTTTCAAGAACGTCCGCAATGATTGATTTTCGGCCGGGCCCCTTACCGGCTTTACGACACCATTGATATTCCTGAAATACACATGTACCGTTCCAGTCGCAGTCACAATTTTCATACCCGCAAAGTAACGGGCACATAACACACTCTCCCAGTTCGGCCAGGGCACAGGGACAATATTCGGTTCCGGCATCAATACATCTAAAAAACGAAGGGCTTTTTCTTCCAGGCTTTGTGTCGGCATCCATAAGGTTCTCCTTTGCTGCTTTGTCGTAAACAATATACAACATCTTGAAATTTTATATGATATCGAGATGCCATACTTAAAACCATTAAGCAGGAGAAGCATCTGTTTTAAGAAGAAAAAGATAGTAAAAAGCAGCTGCCACAACAACAATCTCTTCATAACAGTTAACATACCCAAAACACTTAGAGATATTGACAAACGCCCAGATCATAACGAGGATACCAATTGCTTTGTCGTCTTGCGGATAAGCCGCACATAAAAGTGCAAGCGTATATCCGGCAAGAGGACAGGGGAACATCGATAGCGCGATAAACCCGTGCCCGGTTAAAATTCCAAAAACAGGAAATAAAAAAGACAAGATAATCAAAAAAACAGAGATCCGCCGACGCCAATTGTTGAGAGGAAAATTGAATTTTATTTTTTTTGTAAAAAACAAATCAAACAGAAAAAGAACAGCCACTACAAGATATAATGGTCCCCCTAAAAATTTTGCAGTTGGACTTTTGCCGCAATAAACGATGAAACAGGCAATACCATTCCACGCAAACGCAAAAAAAAGAAACAATTTAACAAATGCATCCGTTTGCTTGCCAGGGCGGTAAAAAGCTAAAAAAAATGCTATCAATGCACCAATGATAAGCAGCAGCTGAATAACGATGGTGTCATCCCTGAAGTTTTTCAGTATATTCCAAAATATTTCTGAAGTAGACATAAAAAATTAAATTTTCAGCAGATAAAAGTTATTTGAAATATGTGCGCCAAAAGCCCCCTGCTTTATAAAACATTGAAATTTTCTTATCACAAATTGACAAAAGCAATATTTTGGCTGCAGCGCTTGTTTAGAAACGGTAAGTCGCCTTAACGCCAAACATTCTGGGATCTCCGTCCTGCCCCAGCTGGTCCCCGCCCCAGTCAACCTTTCTCTTTGCATATTTTTCGTCAAAGACATTTTTCGCCCACAAAATGATGTCGTAGTGCCGGGATTCATAGCCTATGCGCAGGTTAACGAGCTGGTAAGCGCTTTGCTTTATGTCGTTCTTGGTATCAAAATAAAAATCTCCCACCCCCAGCAAATCGACTCTTCCGAAAAATCCACAGGCCATTCGGTATTGCGCGCCGAGGTTATAGGTATACTCCGGGGCATTTGGCAGGTCCTTGCCTGAATACTCATATTGCCCAAAATCAGCTTCAGTCGCCGTCCATTTGTCAATCTCCGTGTCCATGTAGCCAACACCGGCAATCAGATCCAGTCCGATCGGCGTACTGGCCTGCACCTCCAGTTCAACACCTTGCGAATGAGCTTCAGCGGCATTTTTTATTTTCCTTGCCCCCATCACACCGGGAACATACTCAGTGACCTGCTTGTCCTCTATATCGATATAAAAAACGGATAAATTGGCCTTAAGCCGATTATCCAGC